>CAZFOP010000001.1:0-2914 GCA_964520085.1 uncultured Solibacteraceae bacterium
ATTTGAAGGCCACCGCCAGTCCGATGCAACTTTGATTCGGATCGGTACTCGAGATCATGTTGTAAGTGAAACTAACAGTGCTCGTGGAAGTGGTGTAGTAGTGCAACCATCCGCCGTTCTGGTCGATAGGCTCCGGACCGTCATCCGACATGCCCGAGTAATACCCGGAATCGAAGAGTTGATTCGCTCCGGTAACTCCCGTGGCGGTGTTGTAATCCCACTGTTCCTCGCTCAGAATCAGCTCATTTGCCCCGGATGGAGTCAATGTGAAGTCTGGCGTCATGGTGGAGCTGTTGCTGGTCACGCTCTGTCCGCCTCCACTGTAGGTATCCAGCGGTGTGACCGAAGCGCCCAGGATCACATAGAAGACGATGGTATTGTCATCCGTATTCGCGGTAGACGTCACCGTCAGAGTCTCTGCGCCGGTGCATGCCACATTCGCGGCATAATATGCCTGAGCATACGTGTTGCCGTATGTGTAAAGAGCGATGTCGCTCCACAAGTTATCGTTATTATCCGTGATGCTGGAAATCGTGCTCGCGTCGCCGTTCCCTCCGCCGTCCATGATGGCTGCGATGGTAGCACCGGCGATGCACGGTATCTGTAACTTCATCGGGTTTGTCCAGCCATTTCCGGTTCCGCCGCCGCCTGTCGTAGCGGATATGTTCTCGTGGATCGAGTAGGCGACCCGCAGGCCGTTCGGCACTCCTCCGGCGGTCCCGGGTTTGAGCAGAACCGCCGCCGAGATCCAGGTGGCGCTGGTTCCCAGGGTCATCGCCGGATTAATTGCCGATGCGGATGAGTACACTCCGGTCTGCACGGCCATGCCATCTCTGAGGTCCGCGCTGTCGAGACTCCACGCGATACCCGATTGCGATCCCGCCGTGAAGCTCGCCTGCGTCAACGTGCCGCTCAAGCTAACTGCCACCTGGTACACCAGGTCGCCCGTCTCCGTCGGCGTCATACTGCCAGCCGTTACGGATGTGCCGGAGCCCTCATTGCCGCTGCCCGGCCCATCCGCCGCCGTAACGTTGGCAATCTGGGAACTGACGCACTGGAATTGCGAGGTGTCGGCATTCCACGTCGCCGTCAGGTTATAAGCCCCGGCAGCCACATTGAACGCCTCCGCAATTACGATGGACTGGTTATTCGCCGAATTGTAGTAGACTTCCGCATTTGTGTAGCTGTCGGACTTATTATCGGTTATCGCTAGCGCCGCATTACCTTGGAACTGGCACGCAACTACGATGGCGTTCCCGGCTGTGGCAGGGTCGGCCAGATGGAAGTAGAAGTGCCATGGGCTGGTCACAGTGGAAGACCGCGAATTGGACTCACTGAAGTGCGAAACCAGCGTGGGCGTAGCCGTTCCGGTTTCCACAACATAGGTGAAGCCGTTCGCCAATGTCCCGCTCTGTGCGCCGAGGTTCGTCACCGTCACCGTCACCGCTCCGGCGCTTCCGGCCGGCGTGGTGGCCGTGATCTCAGTCCCGCTGACCACTACCACGTTGGTCGCCGCCGCGCTCCCGAATGCCACGGTCGCTCCCACGGCAAAGTTCGTACCCGTGATTATGACTGTGGTCCCGCCCACCGTCGACCCACTATTCGGCGAGACACCGCTCACCGTCGGCGGAAGAGTGTAGGTGAACCCACTCGCCAACCCTCCGCTTAAGCCATTCACCGTCACTGTCACTGTTACCGCACCGGCGCTTCCCGCTGGAGTAGTGGCTGTGATGGTTGTACTGTTCACCACCACTACCTTGGCTGCCGTCGTGCCCCCGAATGTCACCGTCGCTCCCGCGGCAAAGTTCGTCCCCGTGATTGTGACTGCTGTCCCACCCGCCGTGGACCCGCCATTCGGCGATACACTGCTCACTGTCGGCTGAATCGCGCCTCCGGACGATGTGCGGAAGGCGACCATCTGCATGATCCACGTTCCTGATGGACTAAGAGGCGCGCTTGCGCTGTAGCTGCCTGTAGCCGTGACCATTCGGTCTTCCGCGATGTCACCGTCGGGTGACGTCAGCAAGCGTTGGGTGAAGCCGCTGCCAGGTCCGGTGGTTAAGGTCATCACATAGTTTGCACCAACGAGCAGATCGGTCGGGTTGGTCGTGGTGACAGACCCGGTGGCGCTAGTGGCGCTGTTGCCAGTGCCCGCGGCGGTAACATCCACCGGGCTGATCGGATCCGCGCCGCTGTATTCGAGAACCCGAATATCGGGGTAACGCGCCGCAACGGAGAAGGTCACTGTGACGATGTTTGCGCCGGCAGCCGCTGCCGCGATGTTCCTGGCGTAGTATATGGACTGCGACATGGAGCCACTGACGATAGTGGGGCCGACCGCGAGCGCGTACGGGTTACCCTTCGTGTCGACGACCGAACTGACAACGGCCGTGGTGTCGTCCCAGCCGACTACTACGACGTTAAGGTCGCCAGCAGCCTGGGCGGCTGTGAAGGTGACAGTCACCTTGGTCTGAGAGGTTTGCGGCGTGGCGGAGTTGCCCTGCACGTAATTGATCGTTGTGTTGGTGGCCACCACGTAGCTGAAAGCGCTCGCCAAACTCCCGCTCTGCGCCCCAGGGTTCGTCACTGTCACCGTCACCGGGCCGGCGCTTCCTACTGGCGTCACGGCCGTGATGGTTGTACTGTTTACCACCACTGCGTTGATCGCCGCCGTCCCGCCGAACGTTACGGTCGCTCCCGCAGCAAAGCTCGTCCCAGTGATCGTGACTGCTGTCCCACCCGCCGTCGACCCACTACTCGGCGATACACCACTCACCGCCGGTGGCGCCGCATCTTCGTTGGCGTAGGTGAATCCATTGGTTAGGCTCCCACTACGCCCGCTCACCGTCACAGTTACTGTCACTACACCCGCGCTTCCAGCAGGCGTTGTAGCCGTGATGGTTGTGCTGTTCAG
>CAZFOP010000001.1:3014-58672 GCA_964520085.1 uncultured Solibacteraceae bacterium
TCACTACACCCGCGCTTCCAGCAGGCGTTGTAGCCGTGATGGTTGTGCTGTTCAGCACCACTACGTTGGTTGCTGCCGTTCCCCCAAATGTCAGAATCGACCCTGCGGCGAAGTTAGTTCCTGTGACCGTGACTGTCGTCCCTCCCGCCGCAGGCCCAGTATTCGGCGATACGCTGGTCACCGTCGGCGGACGAGTGCGCCTGGCTGCGCCGGACGAGCTTTCGCTTAGCCAGTTACTTTTCACCGTCACAGCATCCATGTTTGCTGGTGGAGTGATGGCCGTGCTAACTGTACTGTTCAGCACCACTAAGTTAGTCGCCATTTTTTCCCGAAAGGCGCCACTCGAACCCCCGGCAGATTGCGTCCCTGCGAGGGTGACTGCCGGCCGGCCTCCGGTCGCGCGGCTGTTCGCCGATACAGTACTCGCCAACGGCAGGACTGTGTGCCCTGACCGAGTGGCGGCTGGGGACGCGACCACTCGAGCTTCAGTTATGTCGCCGTTCGGCGACGCCGACAGCAGTCGCGTAAGGCCGCTGCCGGGCCCACTGGTGGAGTTAGTCACATCGTCTGCGCCAACGATCGAATTGGCTGGCTTGCTTGAAGTGGAGTTGCCCTGAACGTAAGTGACAGTCGGCGAAGCCGCCAAGCGAGATGTGTGCGGCCACCCGGTAACTACCATAGTCGTCGACAACACGAGAAATGCAAGTCTGTAAATGAAGTTGTTCATCGTCAAGATCCTAAGAGCAGGTAGTAAGCACGCGTTTGGCCAACTTGCGGGTTCGGAGTGAACGCAATCGGCGGCATAAGGCGCCAGCGGTTCGGCAAGTTAATGAAAAGCCCCTTCCATCCTGCTTTGCTAGCGGCACCTGAATTCGACCGTAAGCGCGGCTCAAGGCCGATTCTGCCGGAGGTCGAACCGAGTCCTTGAGGACGCAGCCGGTGCAGTAATTGCCCCGTTAGTGTAGTTCTTACTGCTCCGGCAGTTTGCCCGGCCGAAAGCCATGCACCGATGTCAAACGTGCGCTAGATCACCAGTCTGTCGCAAGTCACTCTAGATTCTCCACTTCGAACGCGCTCAACTGGCCACGCCGGCATTGGCCATAGCACGGCCTCACGCGTCGCAGCCGGCCGCAACTGAGGACGCGATCTTCGCGTGGTTGCCTCAGAATCAAATGAGCATTAGTTGTGGCGCTACGTGATGCGGCTCGCAAGAATTCCGTCATTTCGTTCCGGTGGTGAGCTTCGCCAGCGTCTCTCTGATGCCAGCGGCGAAGGGCGATTGCGGATCGCGCTTCAGGGAATCTTGCAGGGCTCTTCGAGCTGCGTCGGGCTTGCGGTCGGCCAGGTAGGCCATTCCCAAGTGAAATTCGAACATGGCATTGTTTGGAGCCCTTTTCACGGACTCCTGCAACTCAGTGACAGCGGGTTCGATGGATCCCAGTTTGTAGTAGGCCCAGCCCACGGTATCGGCCGCTAGCGGGGAGCGTGGAATCTTCTGTTTCACCTTTTGAGCCAAAGATAGCGCCACATTGACATCGCCGCCGTGCTCGAGGTACAGAAAAGCCAGCGAGCCGGCGGCGACGGCAGATTCCGGATCGATCTCGTGCGCCTTTTCACAGAGCTTTGTTGCCTCGTCCCAGTTGCCTTCTCGCTCGTACTGGGCCTCCAGGACGAGGTAATTTGAGACGTTACGGGGATTGGCCTCAATCGCCTTGCGGAAGTCCTGTTTAGCGGCGTCAACGTTGCCCTTGGCGAGGTGAATGTTTCCGAAAAGGCTATACGCTTGGTGCGTGGTCGGATCCAGTGCAATCGCCTGCTTCAGGCTGGATTCCGACTTATCCAAATCCTTCAGGTCGAAGTAGCCCAACGCCAGTAGGAAGTGTAACCCAGCGTTCTGCGGGTTCGTTTGAACCAATCCCGCAATTCGATCCACGGCTTGAGCGGTCTTGCCCTGAACCAGGTACAGGTTGAGCAACTGTGCTAACGCGGGAAGCGATGTCGGGTTCTGTTTGAGGAGGTCCAGAAGCGTGGCTTCCGCTTGCTGGAATTCACCCTTGGCCTGCAGAGCCTTGGCGCTCGATAGCTCCGCCAGAGGCAAACCGGGACGCGCCTTCAGAGCGCCAGCGGCTAAACGCAGGGCTTCGTCGTTGTCTCCCGTTGAAGCCGTGAGTGATGCCAGCGCAGCTTGAGCCTGAACCATTCCTGGAGAAAGCGCGAGAGCCCGTGCAAATGCAGGCCTGGCCAAATCGGGCTCCCGGAGTGCCCTCTGGGCGACCCCCAAAAAGTAGTATCCAGGTGCGGACTGCGGATCGGCCTGCACTGCCTTCTCGAGAGTTGAAACCGCTTCCTGGTGTTTGCCCTGTGCGATCAGTATCCGACCGCCCGAGATAAGCGCGCGTGGGTTCGCTGGATCGGCTGCCAAAACCTGCTGCTCGACGGCACCTGCCTCTTGGATTCGATTCACGTCGATCAAAGTCTCGACCAAACTCATCTTCACCGAAGTGTCCTTCGGTTTGGAAGTCATCAGCGACTCGAATTCGACGGCCGCCTTCTCTTTCTGGCCTGTTGACGCATAGAAATGGCCGAGGGCCTGATACGCCTGAGGGTCGTTGGGGGCGATACTCTTGACCCCACGATAGAGTCTCTCCGCGTCGGCTAGCTTTCCCGCACGGACCAGTACCCGAGCCCAAAGGACCCGAGGCAGGAACGCCCGAGTGTCCAGATCGGCCGCCTGACGCATTTCGGCCTCCGCTTCAGCCAACCTGCCCTGGGTGAAATAGAATTGCCCCAGACTGACTCGCGCTTCGACGGATCGTGGGTTGGCGTCAACGGCTTGCCGGTTAACACGTTCCGCTTCTGCGACCTGTCCGGCGGACAGATATACCGCCGCTAAGGCGACATAATGCTCAACCTGGTGGGGCGCGAACTCGATCGCGTGCTGGAATTCCAGAATCGCAGCCGGAGTATTACGAGTCAATAGGTATGTTTCGCCGAGTATCGCGTGAGCACGGGCATTTGTGGGAGTGGCTTTCAGAACTGCTTGGGCAGCCGATTGGGCCTGGTCAAACTGCCAACGCGCGATCATCAGGCCCGCAAGCTCCAGTTGTCCGTTTGAATCCCTGGGGTCCAGAGTGACGGCCTCCATGTACTCCGTGTAGGCTGCCTCGGAGTTACCGAGTCTCAAATAGGCCTGAGCAAGCTGCGAATGGGCTTTCGAGAATCTTGGGTCAAGGGCCACCGCGTTGCGAAACTCTATCACCGCCTCACGGTACTTACCGGCACTGGAGTACTGCTCGCCGCGCTGGAGATACTTTGCCTTCTGCTGATTGGGATCCGAAGAACACCCAGCAAGCGCAACTGCCAGGATGGCCAAAAGAACCCTTCGATCTGGCGCGACGCCATGTGTCAAGTACATAAGCCTCCCCGATTCTCTAGCGACCACTTCTTACGCCCACTTTGGGCCAGGAACAATGTTACCAGGAGATACACTTTCGCACATTCCCGCTGGTACCAGGACTTTTCATCGAGCCAAGTGCTTTGTGGCCAACACACGGCAGTATTCCCTTTGTTCTCCGGCGATTCCATTGCCCTTTGGTACGATTGACGGGACTTGCTGCGGGCTGTAATCTTGATGAAGCAATTTCACTGGCGATGACTCTACTGAGGCCGGGGAAGCGGGAGTCATCCCCTCGGAGGATAAGGATGCGTAACATGCGAAATCACTTCAAACAGATTGGTCATTGGAACATTGCCGGTCTTCTGGCGCTGGCATTTGCTTCTGTAGGGTCCGCACAATACACGATTGACCTCACGGGCGTTGGCGACGGAGCGTCGGCCGATGGCGTGTACGTCAGTCCATATTGGGGTACGATCACCGAAAATGGCAGCCCGATCTACACCGGGTACTTGATTTGCGACGACTTCAATACAGACTCGTCCCTGGACGACCCTACGAGCGCCGATGCGACGAATGCGGGAGCCTTAGACGGGGATCAGAAGTTTACCGCAGCGTCGTACTCCGACCCGTTTAACGCTGGAGATACTTTCACCGATCAACAGGCTTACGACGCTGTCGCGTGGCTCGCAAATGGGCTGCTGGCCAGCTCGAACGTTACCAATCCAATCGCACAGACTAACTATTCATTCGCCATCTGGGATATTTTCGATGGCCAGGCTCTTGACCCGGACGGCGGAGCGGCGAGCCTGATCGCTCAAGCCTTCTCCGCAGTGTCGGCTGGATATGTCGGAAGCGACACCACCGTGTTCACGCCTAATCCGCTGAACGCTTCCCAGGAATTCCTCGTCGTCAGCACACCCGAGTCATCCCTTCCGGCTACCTTAGCGGTCGAGCTCTCAGCTCTTGTCGGCGTATTCTTCCTGATGCGACGACGGTTGGTGCGGACTGGAGCGGCCCGATAGACATTCACCGGCCGGCGGTGCGGCAGACAGAGCAGGCCCAGAGGGCCTCACCGTAAGTTGAACGAGAAAGCGCCGGAGTGACTCAATGTCACTCCGGCGCTTTCTCGTTCCGGTTCCGGCTTAGCGGCTGAATGTCTCTGCGGAGCGCCACGCAAATGTCGGCATTCCGCTCGCCCAGCGGGTTGCCGGTCTCTGGAAATTGGAGAAACGCCAGTGGCGGGCGCGGAGGTACAGGCGAGGAGCATCCCCAAGCGGAATGTTAGGCACGGCCCAGGCCATCGCGACGTTCCGCCTTTTGCAGCACGACGATAGCTGGAACCAACATCAGAACGGCCAACAGCGCGAATACCAAGCCGCCGCGCCTGTGTAGGTTGCCATAGAGGAAGGCTCGATTCACGTACACCCCGAGGGTTGAAATCGTCACAATACGCACCGCGTTCTTGAATATGGCCAGGGGAATAGCGAACAAGACGAGCATGCCCTTGCTCCACCAGGGCTTAAGAAACGCGTGGCCTGCCAAGATGCTGGTAATCAAAATGGCCAAGCCCGAACGTATGCCACTGCATTGCTCCGCGATCTCGATTTCAACACCAGGAAGCGAGAATCTGAAGCCCTGCCTGAAAACGGGCATGCCCGAGACTTTGAACAGGAGATAGGTTACCTCAGCCGAACTCTTCTGCAATCCAAGAGTAACTTGGTTCAGCAGGCCGACGGGGATCGGAGCCATTAACAAGAGAAAGCACACTGGGAAAGCCGCTGCTCGGAGAACCTGCGGGCCATAGCAAAGGAGAAACGCAGCCACCCACACCAGGATGATCGATGGCATGAGAAGAAACAGGCTGCCGGTTTCTGTCGGCGACGGATGCGCATTCAGAATCCAGAACAGGATCATGCCCAATGCAAGCAATGGAATGCCGAGTTTCGGTGCATAGCGGGCGTTGGGCAATGTCTCTTTGCACTCCAAGCAGAACACGCACAAGCTGATGAATGGCACCAGGAGAATGTGTGTGTACCGTTCGTTCTGGAGCGATAGCCTGACGAGCATGTTCAACGGCTGCCAAAACGGGAATAGCGACACAAGCACGACCAGCACGAATGCCAAGCTTTGCGGCGTTGATCGCAGAGCCGGCGAACCAAGCATAGCGTAGCGCCTGTCCCAAAGAGCCCGCTTCACAGCGTTCCCCCTGCAGTGAAGGCAGAGTGGCTACTGCCACGGGACTCCTTGTCATCCTGCACCGGCCGCCTGGCGACCGACTCGGCTGCGGCCAATCGGTGCTGCACTGCGAACAATGCCAATTCGAGCCGGCTAGCCACCCCGACCTTGTCAAAGATGTTGGTAAGGTGATGCTTGACAGTCCGCTCGCAGATCGAAAAGTGCTGTCCGACCTCCCGATTCGAATACCCCGCGGCGATCTTTGCTACGATCTCCAACTCGCGCGTTGTGAGCCGATAGTCTCCTTGAAAACTTTCATCCTCCCGAACAAACGAGGCGCGAAATGCCTCCAGAAGAACGTCAACGCTGCCGTCCTCGAAGCAGTATTGACCGCCCATAACGCGCCGAATAGTCCTTCGCCACACCGTCGGGCTCGCCGTTCGAGGAAGAATGCCATGCGCGCCAAAACGGAAAGCTTCTACAATAGCATCCTTTTCGATCCCGGCAAGCAGCACAACGGTTCGCTGCTGGGAAAAACTTCCTGCACCAAGGCCCAGCAACGCAGACTGTTGGCATAGTGCAAGATCGATGAGAAGAATGTCCGGCTTGAGCTGCTGCGTGAGTTTAACAGTACTGGACGCATCCGACGCCTCGCCAATGACCTGGATGTCGTGCTTGCGCTCCAGCGATTGCCGCAACCGCTGGCTAAAGCGCAATTGACCGTCAGCAATCAGCAGTCGAGTCATTGATGATTCCGTCACAGGCCCATTGCTCCGGCGCGAGCCTGAGCGATTAGTCGACTTCTTAGCGTCGCCGTACCCATCCGCATCGGGGACATCCTCGAGGCGTAACGCAGTTCGCGTGGCCGCATCTCGATATGTTTCACATCCGCAGACGGCTGCCCCAAGCCCGCGAAAGCGCGCTCCACACTTAGCTGAGTCCATCGGTTGCCCGTGCCGAACCTTCGGAATAGTAGGAGCTATAAAATCTGGAATATGGGCGATCAGACGATTTTGTTCCGTTTAGGACTATTCCAACGATGCGCGGGCGCCCAATAATGGCAATCGTCTCGTCGATCGCCTCACGAACGGTGCGGTCAGCCCGTGCGACGAGCAATGTGGCATCGGCGTAACGCGTCAACGACGTCGCATCACTCAACGGCAAGACGGGTGGAGAGTCCACGAGTATCCAATCGAAGTGTGGCAGTATCTTACCCATCACGCGCGAAAGAGCCGCAGTCTGCAGCAGTTCGGAGGCGTTAGGACGCGAACCGCCAGCAGGCAAGAGGTACCACTTCAGCGGGTCGATAAGTCGAATTGCCGACTGCGGCTCGACCGTGCCTTCGAGGCATTCTGCGAGCCCGGTCCATGATTTGAGTCTGAGCCTCCCGGTTAGGGCGGGTTGGTGAAGATCGGCTTCGATCACTAGTACATTCTTCTTGCCGCCCTCGGCAAGCGCCGTCGCGAGGTTCAGGCAGACTGTGGACTTTCCGTCATGCGGAAGCGGGCTAGTGATCAAAACCGTCTTCAGTTTTCCCGATGACCCTAACTCCCTCAGCCGCATCCGCAGAAGCCTATATCGGTCGGCGCCGGGGCTGCGGGGATTCGTGTGAAAGACGAGTCTACTCTCAGGCACAATCTGGGCGCGCTCGACCAGCGCCCCAGTCAGTTCATCGCAATCCGCCGGGGATCCGGACTGACGCATCAAATCGAATAGCCGGCTCATCGGCTCGACTCCAAGAACAAGTATGTTAGGGTGGTCATTGCGCCTCGAATGCAGGGCCAAGGTGGCTCCTTACCGATGCATATACATGTACATCCCGGCAGCCGAGACTGTTATCGCAACCACGGCGCCGCCGAACCATTCGAACACCATCTTCCAGGCGTGAGCCCTGTACTCCCGAGCCGTCAGATCCAATGGGACACTAACGATGAGCGGCAGCCGCAGGTCGCGTCTCAGGTCTTTCTCCCGATGAAACGAATGATCCTTCGCGTCGATGGCGAAAGCGAGCGCCAAGCCTAATACAATGCCCGCAGCGGCGCCGCCGAACGCGATCTTGCCGCGCTTTGGGCTGGACGGTACTGTCGGTAAAGTGGGAGGGTCGATGAGGCGAAACTGCTGCCCGCCCTGTTGCTCCTCCAAATTCGTTGCCAGTTGGGACTCCAGCTCCTTACTCAGCAAATCCGAGTATTCCTTCTTCAATAGCTCGTCGTCCCGCATCAGCCCGGCTAATTGTTGTTCACGAACAGGTGTCAAGTTCAAGCGATCTTGGTATACTGCGGTTTTTGCTCTTAGTTGTAGTTCGTCTTTGGATAGGTTTTCAATCTCTAGGCGATTTGCTTCCAACTGGCTCTCAATCTGCGCGGTCGACGCAGTGTCCTCTGACGCTGCTGTCGAGACTCCAGCTATCGGCAACTTCGGGGTCCCGGCCTTTTCGCTTCTTGCATCGTCTCCGGCAGGCGTGGAGTCGGCCGACTTTGAACTGGTAAGACCAGCCTTTGCTGCCACTATCTCCCGTTGAACTTCGATAAGTTCGGGGTATTGGTCCCCATAGGTCGTCCGTAATGCTGCCTCCTTCGCTTGAAGGCCTGAGAGATTCAGACGCGCGGCCTCATCTGGAGATACCTCAGTACCTGCACCGCGCTGGCTGACGGCACCTATCGCCGATATTCGGGACGCTTGCGAAGCCAGACGCCGGTAGCCATCCAGCATCGACTGAAGATATACCTTCTGTTGCCGGGCACGGTTCAGGCTGTCCTCAGTATTCTGAAGCTGGGACTGGATGCTGGAAAGTATGGCGAGATTACCCTGTTGCTGCTCCGGCAATGAGCCAAGATACTGCATCTTAAACTGCTTGAGTTGTTGTTCCTGATCGGCCAGCTTCGCCTTAGCAGCTTCCAGTTGCTCATGAAGGAAGCTGGTGGTGTTCGTGGCTTGACGCGCGCGGGAGTTGATGTTGGTTTGTATGAATAGCGAGGTCAACCGGCTCGTGACCTCCTGCGCTATGAGCGGCGTACTTGCCACGAATGAAATCTTGAACGCATTCAGGTCTTTTCGCCCAGACGATTCGCCCACGGGATCGAGTGGCTGAACGTCAATGTCGTCCCGCATCCGCGACAGTATCAGTTCCGGGGCCAACCGCGCTCTCTCCTTGCGATACAGTCCGAACTCGTCGATCAGCCCCAGCAACTGCTGCCGCGACAGCACCTCTTGCATCATGGCCTGCAGGACCCTGTTGAGGTCGGTACTGGCCGTTGGCACGACGTACCGTTCAGGCACGCTTTGCTGAACCACGATGATCGTCGCTTCGGACGTGTAACGGTTTGGAAGCAAGGTTAGGGCAACTGCCGTCGCGACGATAACAGTGCCAGCCGTGAGCAAGAACCACCACCGGCGTCGGATTAGCGCCCCGGCGAACCGAGCGATGGTGTCGCCAAGATCGCTCTCAGCCGCTAGGGTCGCGGTATCGTTCTTTGTGGCTTCCATATCACCCAAGCCAAAACTGGCGGCCGCGCACTCTCGACTGGCGCGTGTCTTTGGGAGCTACCGCCCTTCGCGTCCCGCCCGAGGCGACTTTTGCCACTGCTCCCCGAACTCGTCGCAAACGCGTTTCCCTAAAGGGCAACGGCACTTTGACTGCCAAACCAAGCGGTCGGGGGAGATTATGTTATACGTTATACACTTAGGGACATTTCTCGCAACGCGACGCGGAAACAAACTGCACATAATGGATGATGATTGGGATTTGCTGAAAGTTTCTGACACTCCCTAGCCCCGAAAGATCGCGGGCACCGGAGGCGTGATAACGGGAAAACGGCCAATCTCGTATCTGGCAGCGTGGCTCCCTCAACGGTTCTTGCGGAGGCTTATCCGCGCTGCGCCTCGCCTGACGCGATTCTCGTCAACGAAGAGCTGTTCGGTAGGCTTCCAGGAGCCGCTTTTTTTCAGCCTCCCAGTTCATGCCGCCCAAAATGTTTTCCCTACCTTTCCCACCCAGCCGTTGGCGCAGCGACTCGGAATCCAATAGTGTTCCAACCTTGCTGGCAAAGTCGACGGGGTCGTTTGCCTCAGCGTGGAGCGCGGCTCCATTTGCGGATCGTTTTCCCTCCTCGAGATCATAGAGCACAATCGGGAGCCCAAAGGCCATGTACTCAAGTATCTTGATCATAGTCAGCTTGTTATTGAGAACGTTCGACGGATCGGGCGCAACGGCCACATCTGCCGTCGCGAGGTATGCCCAAAGGTCGTCGCCGTAAAGCGGACCGGCAAACTCGACCCACGGTAGAAGGCCGAGGTCGGCAACCCGCGACCTCAGAGAGGGCACCTCTGTTCCGAACCCGATCAGCACGAATAGCGTATCTTCACGACCCTGACCATTCACCAAGCAGTCGATAGACTCCAAAAGCAGACCGAGGCCATCTTGAGGCTCCATGACACCGACGTATACGACAAGATGCCTTCGCCCCCTCTTGAGATGGGGATGCGGCGTAAAAGCCAGATCCTTCAGGTCCGGGCATGTTCGAACAACAAAGTTTCGGTCTGCCTTGACCCCACCTCGGAGAAGTGCGATTTGCCGAAACGACTGGTTCGTGGAAATAGCAACATCCGCCGCACGGAATGTGAGCTTCTCAGCTAGCCGCGCGCACCAGTAGAGCCAACTCTTTCGCGGGAATCTGACTTGGCAGAACTCCGGAGTCAGGTCGTGGTGGTCAAATATGAAACGAACCCCGAACACCCTGAAAAACAGAGCGATCAAGAAGATTGTGTCAGGCGGATTGCAAGCATGCAGGATTCGGAACCGTGAGCGCTCGTATATTCTCAATGCCAAAATGAACTCTGCGGCCAAAGCCCAAACGTATTCGATGATATGACCAAGCAGCCCCGGCCACTCCAGGCTGGCATGCCGATAAATCTCAACATCGTTTATTCTTTCCCGGGAGCGGGTATATCCAAGTCCTTTCGGGCAGATGATCGAAACCGAATATCCCGCGGCGGACAGGGCATTGGCCTCCTGCCAGACGCGCCTGTCCGGTGGCACGACGAGGTTCTCCACAATGATGCAGACAGCGACGCCCCTCCCCTCGTTGGGCATGTTTTGCGGTCCCACCCGTTGTATCCTTTCGGCTGTGTTGAAGGCGTCGGCGCCAACTCGGCCGCTGGCTCTTTCGAACCACTTCAGGAGGCGGCAATCCGACAAGTGCGTGTGCTCGGTACTCGCGCGGCGCCGCAACTCACGCGACCCGATGTGGAGCACTTGAAGAACGCCTGCAAAGGCGGGATGATCTGGTGAGAATCTCATCGGCAGGGTTGGTCCGGCGAAATGGTCGTATCCGCCCTGCAAACCCAACGCTCCCTTCATAGGCTCCAGCGGCATGCTCCTTGATGGCGATGCATCCACCCGACGTCGCGGCGCATCGGGTGGCGGCTATGATGACGCGGCACGAAAGAGGAGGCAGACCGGAATAGCCTGCTGAACTGTCTTGCCTTTCTGCGAACCCGCGCCATTCCGCCAATCATCGCATAGTTCAGTCACAACTCCGCCGAGTTTTCCCAAGCCGCTGTCCTCACAGGCCTTACGCACCTGTGCCCGAGCCCGCTCGTCGCACTCGCACTCTTCCACATGCCATACTGAGGTTGGGAAGCAGGCAGTTTGCGCGGGCCGCTTCCGTTTCGTGCACCAGCGGAAAAGTGGGAACGATCGGGCCCGCTCTTGAACATTGGTTTTCGGCGTTTTCAGTAACTTAACCCTCCACCGTGGGAACGATTGGTCCCACGCGAGGCCAGTAACTGAGACGAGGCAGGAGAGGAATAGGCGAATATGGGGCTGCCTGATCCGCGGCGTTTTCCTGTATGAATCCTGAGCTAATTGGTTGCGGCTGCTCGCTGCGCGAGTGCGAAGCGAAACGCTCACGAGAATTGGACCACCCAGGGTCGAGCGTCAACAGCTTGCATGACGGGCTGCTGCGCGAATGTGGTTGGCGTCACTGGACTCAGACGCCGGCTAGGCTGAAGCGAGGCTGGCTTCTTCGGCCGGTGCCGACCTTGTGAATCCGCGAAGCAGACTCAGGTACAGAGACTTTTGCCCGGCGACGAACAACAGTATCCCGGCAAATGCAACCAACAGAACCGTGCTCTCTAACATAAGACGTGGAATAACGGGCAACCAGTGACCGTAGAATACCCGCACTGCGTACGCTAGTCCGGCAGCGGCGATGCTTGAAGCGAATGGCCGGCTTCCCGCCAGCAGAATATCGCGCGGGGAAATGGCCGTACCATGCAGTGCCCAGATTACAAGCGGAATCAGCCACGCTGTCATGACCACCGAGTAGGCAAGCGCGACCCCTTTCGGTCCATAGGGTAATCCCACAAGGTAACCCGCAATCATGATGGGGGCGATCACAAGAGCCATCTTCAAAAGCCGTCCAACCAACCCGATCGAAGACAGCAGCCATGCTAATGGATTGGCGATCGCGAACACGAGGACCGTCGGAGCGAGCAAGCGAAAGATTGGAGCCGCCGCCATCCACTTTGGCCCCAGGAGAACGGCAACCACGTCATCGGCGAAGAGAGCACAGGCAAGCGTGATAGGAAGGGTGAGTGCCAGGAGGAGGGAGTAACCCTTCAGGAAGTAGCTTTTGAGACGAGGGGGATCGTCCTGGAGCCGCGAAAGCGCCGAGAACCCCACCTCGGATGCGGCTGAGTTGAGGTTGTCTGTTGGGATGCTGATGAGCTGGTAGGCCCTCCCATAGATCCCGATCGCATCGACTCCCCAAAAGCGGCCCAATAGAACTTTTTCGAGGTTACTAGCAACGTATACCACGAGGCCATTCAAAGTGAGCGTGGCGCCGAACCGCATCATCGAACGGATACCAACCCGGCGGCGCGGCATCCCCGGAACCCAGCCCGAGGTTAGCCACAATCCAATGGTGGTGGTGAATGGAAGGCTGACCGTCATCCCAACGAGCGCCCAATACCCGTAGCCGGCCATGGCGCCACCAATTGCAACGGCGGTACCCACAATCAAAGAAATGACGCTTATCGCCGCCAGGGCGGTAAAGCGCATCTGACGTTGCAGCAGTACTGAGTGCTGAATCCCTGCGGCGTTGAAAAGAAAGCCAACCGCCAAAACAGCCGCCACCGCGAAGAGCCTGGGCTCGTGATAGAAAGCGGCAATGAGCGGTGCCATCGCTGCCGTCACAAGGCCGAGTAGTGCACCAAACGCCACGTTGATCCAAAACAGCGTTGAGATTTGCTCGTCTGTGACGGTTGCACGCTGAACGGCCGCGGACGACAGCCCGAAGTCACGAAACAGAGTCAAAACTCCAGTGAAGGCAGTCACCATGCCCACAAGGCCAAAGTCTTTTGGCCCCAGGAGCCGGGCCAATACCATGAGGGATCCCACGCGCAATAGAAAGCTCGCCCCTTGTGCGCAGAGCCTTGCGAACCCACCACGAATCGTCTTCTCCCTCAAGTCCCGCATCGTGTTCTCAGGCTATTAGAAGCGTCAAGCAGCCCTGCCAGCTTTGGCGTGTCATCCATCGACTCACAACACCACTTTGCGGCAGTAGAACGCCTCTGCGTAACCGCTGGGGGCGTTGCACTCCATCCCCCGCAGCCGCATGAGGGAGAGAAAGGTGTCCTCCCCAAACCAGCGCTTGGAGTGTTGGGACTGAAAGGCATCCATGATGTAGCGCGTCTTCCTCTGACAGACCTCTGTCGGGAGGGGTACGAACACGCAAGGCTGACCGAGGTCGCCATCGTACTTCGGGATTTCGTATTCCAGAATCAGATGGTCCCGAAAGGTATTCCACGTCAGCTCCGCTATCAGGCGGTGGTCTTGGTGCGCATCCTTGCGGTTGTGAGTCAGGATGAGGTCCGGGGAGAGGGACTGCTTCAGGCCTTCGAAGACCGCTTTCACTTCGGCGCCTACGAACGGCATGAATCCGTCCGGAAAAGTCTTCAGCAGCGGTCCCGCCAGACCTGTTGGGCCAGCGAACATCTCGGCCGCGCACTTCGCTTCTGCCTCACGAACTCCAATTGCGCTGAACACCACCCAGTGAAATACACAGCCCGGGTATTGCGCGGCCAAGCTGAGGACGGTTCCCCCGCAGCCAATCTCGATATCGTCGGAATGGGCACCTAAGCACAGCACCTGCAATGCTTGAGCCGCTCCTTTGCCCAGGTTGAGATGGATCATGCGCGAGCCGACATCGCCACTACGTGGTCCGAAACCTGACTGGAGACTTTATGCCAGACTTTCCAAGGTGCCCGACCCTGATTTAATTCCTCCAAGCACTGCTTATCTTTGAAGGTATCCATGCACTGCCAGAATCCAGTGTACTTGTACGCCAACAACGCCTGCTTCTCAATCAGCCGCTGAAACGGCTGGCGGACCAGCTCGTCGCCGGGGTGGATGTGCCGAAAGATCTCGTTGCGCAGCGCGAAGAAGCCGCCGTTAATCCAGATGTCGCTGCGATTCAACGCGGAAATGTTGGTGACGGTTCCCCCGAGTCCGGCACTGACAATGTCAAAACTCGCAGTGGGCTGTACCAACAGCAGAGAAGCAACGGCCTGGCTCTGCCGGAATACCTCTAGCATGGCCGGAAGTGGGAGGTCACTCAGTCCGTCACCATAGTTGGCCAGGAACATCTCTTCGCCCTGCAAATGCGGCTCCACCGCCTTAAGCCGCTCGCCGATGGTGGCGTTGGCTCCGGTCTCTACAAAAGTGATCGTCCAGTCGTCGATATCGCGGTTCAAGAAGTGGATCTTCTTTCCCGCTTGCGACCAGACAAAATCGTTGGACGCGGATTCATCGTAGTGCAGGAAATAGTCCTTGATGCAGTTACCCTTGTAGCCGAGGCAGATGACGAAGTCCTTGTGCCCAAAGTGGGAGTAGTACTTCATTAGATGCCAGAGAATCGGCCGCGTCCCGACCTGCACCATCGGCTTTGGGACATCATCCGCGTACCCCCTCAGCCGCATCCCGGCACCGCCACAGAAGAGGACCACTTTCATAGACTCGCCTCCGTTCTTTTCATTTCAATAGACGGCCAACTGCGGAATCGGCACGACAAAGCGGCCACCCCACTCCCTAACATATTGCAGTTGCTGGATGATCTCGTCTTTCAGGTTCCAGGGCAGGATAATGACGTAGTCCGGCCTGGTCTCTCGAATTCGATCCGGATGATGAATTGGGATATGAGTGCCCGGCAGGAATCGGCCCTGCTTGTGCTGACTGCGGTCTACTGTATATTCGATGAGGTCTTTCCCAATCCCGCAGTAATGCAGCAGGGTCGCACTCTTACCCGGCGCTCCGTACCCCGCAACCGATTTGCCCTGCCTTGCAGCAGCGAGCAGAAACTCCACCAGAGCCAGTTTGGTCTCTCGCACTTGACGCGCGAAGCTATCGTAACCCTCTGCCGAAGCCAGACCGGCCCTTCGCTCTTCTTCGATCAGCGCCTGAACGCTCGGCTCAATGCGGCGTAGATGGCTTTCCGATCGGCAGGCGTAAACACGGAGTGAGCCTCCGTGAGTCGTGAGCTCTTCCACATCGAACACCTTCAGACCGTGGGCCTCCAGAATGCGGACAGTGGTAATCATCGAGAAGTACGAGAAGTGCTCGTGGTAGATTGTGTCGAACTCGTTTCTTTGTATCAGTCGAAGCAAATGAGGAAACTCCAGCGTCAGGACGCCGTCGGGCTTCAGCAGGATTTTGAGCCCTTCCACAAAATCGTTCAGATCCGGCACCTGCGCCAACACGTTGTTGCCCAGCACCAAGTCGGCGCAGCGGTTTCCATCTGCCAGCTCTTCCGCTAGTTGAGCGCCGAAGAACCGGACAAGTGTCGGGACTCCCTTCTCGACGGCCACCTTGGCTACATTACCCGCCGGCTCAATGCCTAACACCGGCACCTTGCGCTCAGCGAAGTACTGCAGTAGGTAACCGTCGTTGCTGGCCACCTCGACAACGAAGCTTTGGTTGCTTAGGCCAATTCGCGTCATCATCTTGTCGCAGTAGTTCTCCGCATGCTTCAGCCAGGAATCGGAGTAGGAGGAGAAGTAGGCGTAGTCGCTGAAGATATTCTCAGCGCTCTCATATTGCTCCAGTTGAACCAGGAAACATTGGTCGCAGACGTAGACATGGAGCGGATAGTAAACTTCCCCTCGGTTGAGCTCCGTGGGCGAAGGGTAAGTCTCACACAGTGGGGACATACCTAAGTCGACAAACGTTCGCCGCAGGCCGGCGCCGCAGAAGCGGCACAGCTTAGCCGGGGTCTCTTGTTGCTCGGTTTCGGCAGGAAGCGTCATTGTGGCCATATGTTCTCGTGGAGGCTCGAGCGGAATCAGGCAACCGCGGCGGACGTGGCCGGTTGCCGTCTCCACCGCAGCGAGGCGTCCAACCGCCCCATGCTCATCATCTTTTGTATGTGGTTGATTCTGGTGTAACGGCCAGATTCAAGATCGGAATAGCGCAGCCCTGCCGCTCGATATGCCTCATAGAGCTCCTGCGCTCCTTTGCGGGCCGTCCACTGTGGACGAAAACTCGGCAACACCCGTCCGATCTTGTCACAATTAATGCGGTAGCAGCGTTTGTCGGGTCCACCGTCGGCAGCATACTCGACGCGGCAGCCTGGAACGGTTTCGGCAACGATGGCCGCCAAGTCGCGAATGCGGTAGTTCTCCTCGGTCTGGCCGACATTGAACGTCTCGTTGTGCACGGCGTCCAGTGGAGCCTCCAGCACGCTGAGGATCGCCGCTGTAATGTCCCGAATGTGCACGATGGGGCGCCAAGGCGTCCCATCACTCTTGATGTACACCCTCCCGGTGGTGTACGCCCAGGCCACCAAGTCGTTCAAGACCACGTCGAGGCGAAGCCTGGGAGACGCGCCGTAAGCAGTCGCGTTTCTCAAGTACGTTGGGTTAAACCGCTCGTCTGCCAACCGGGCCAAGTCACGTTCCACTAGGACTTTGGACTCGGCATACGCTGTTACCGGGCTGAGCGGAGCGTTCTCATCGTGGATCGCGTCCCCTGCCGCACCGTACGTACTGCAGGAAGACGAGAAGACGAAGCGGCGCGCTCCCGCCTCTTTGGCCAACTCGGCTAGCCGAACTGAGGCTCTGTGGTTGATGTCGAACGTGAGGTCGCCATCGAGGTTGCCTAATGGGTCATTCGACAAGGCAGCCAGATGCACAACCGCATCAAAGCCATCGAGGTCGGATCGCGTCAGATCGCGCATGTCTTTGCGGATCTCCGGTACTTCCTGGGCCGCTTGGCCGAACTCGCACCCCTCGAACAAGTCGGTGTCCAGGCCAACAACCTCATGGCCGGCGGACCGCAATAGCGGCCCCGCAACGGCGCCGATGTAGCCTCTGTGCCCAGTCAATAGTAATCTCATGCCGCACCCTCCTCTGAGCACGCCAAAGTCCATTCCATTTCAATGCGTTGTGAGACTGATAACACTAGAGTTCCCTGCTGTTACAGTGGTTCGCGGATAACGCAGATCCAAAACCTTGGGATCTTGGCATCAGCTTTGTCCGTCGCCCCTCATCGATTCGGGGCAGATGGATGCGTGCCAGGCGTCTCAATCAACCGGCGCGGCGGCTCGTCCTGGGGCCATGATCGGGGACACTATTCGAGCTTTTCGTCCGTTGGGCCGTCTGGTACGATGGCCAACAGGCCACTCTCAGACAACAACTGCGCCGCATCGCTGATTGCGGAAAACGGAATACCCGAACGCTCGGCGATATCCAGCAAAGAGTGCTCTCCATCGGAGAGATTCAGCACCCAGAGGCGCGCCGAGACCTCCAGGCCAGGCGACAGACCACCGGTGGACCGGTAAAGGTCTCGCCGGCCTAGCTGCGGTTCACAGTAAGGGCGCTGGTTACGATATCGGCGGTTGTTCTCGAGTACGTCCAAAATGGCGGCACACAGTCGAAGCGATCCGGCCAGTTGAAGTGGGTGAATGAACGAGAGGTCGTCGGCTGAGGTGTGATACTCCGGAAAGGTTCCCCAAACACTCCGCATCAAGCAGCCGACGGGAAGGTTGAATCCGGGCGAGCAGTATTGCCGCTCGTCATAGCCGTACGGAGAGAACTCGACGATTTCGGAAGATTCATTCTGGTGACGGAGAACATGCGCTGCGGCTCGGTCCATCTCTGCATTTCCACGCCGGCTCTTCTTATAATGAAATCCGCCAGCGTCTCCGATGCACGTCAGAACGAGCCCATGCCGGATGCGCCCAACGCCGTCGTGGTTCTGCGCTAGCCAAGTGATGGCTCCTATTGTCCCGGGGATAAACAAGAAGCGGTACGAGTAATGATGACCACAATCGGAAAGCAACTTTGCTAGAGCGGTTGCCACGGTCAGCCCCGATAGATTGTCGTTCGCCAAAGACGGATGGCAAACATGAGTCGATATCAGGACCTCGTCGGTAGAGCGGCCAGGCAGGTAGCACTCTCCGTACGTCAGGCTGCCGGCTTCCAGGGTGGAGTCGACGCATACCTCGTACTCGCCGTCTTCGAGAGCCAGCATCTGGTTATGCGAAAGGCAAAATCCCCAATCCTCCTTGTAATAGGACGTCCGGTAAGGAATCCACTCCGGATGCTCCGGAATGGTAAACAGATGCGGCTTGAGTTCACTCAGCGGCATCGTAGCGCGTACCGGAACGCTGTAATTCAGGACATGAAGGTTCCCCTGCTGAAAATTCACAACTCGCGTCCCGTCCGGCGCCTTTATATAGGCATCCCTAATGTTCCACTCTTTGGGCACGGTCCAGTCGAAGACCTGGGTCCCCGTCGGTACCTCAATGGTGCGCAGCGGGATGCGATCCTGAATCAAGGCTAGAGTCCGCCGGATTCCGTCTCCGGTGATACTCCGGCAAATCGGGTAAAGCTCCGCCGCAAAGCGGTGCAACTCCTCGCCAAGTGCCGCCGTATCCCTGCGACCGAGTTCATTTAGCAAGCCCATCACAATTGTGCGAAATCTGGATAAGTCCGGTCCCGCTCGGAAATCACTTTTACCGTTGCCGGCCAAGAGATCTGGAATGCCGGATCATTCCAGCGGGCTCCTCGAGCCGCCTCCGGGCTATACACTTCCGACATTTGATAGAAGACCTCGCTCTCATCTTCCAGGGTCAGAAAGCCGTGCCCGCATCCTTCTGGCACGTAAACCATGTTACGGTTCGCCGACGTGAGGACCACCCCGATCCAGTCTCTGTACGTCGGCGAGTCTGGGCGAAGATCGACCACGACATCGTAAATCGCCCCCTTAGTGCAGCGCACTAACTTGGCCTCCGCATAAGGCGGCGACTGATAGTGCATGCCTCGAAGGGTCCCCTCCCGCGCGTTAAAGGAGATACTGCATTGAACCAGCTTGGAATTCAATCCATTCCGCGCAAACTCATCCTGGCACCAGCAGCGCGCAAAGAAGCCGCGCTCATCGGATCTGCGTTCGAGGTGAATCTCAAAGGTTCCCGGCAGCTTGGTTCCGTGGAATGTCATTGCCAGAAAAACCCCTTTCCAGCATACCGCCGAGAATCGCCGGCCGTAGGGATCCTTATGCGACGTGGCGATAAGACAATTTCCCTAACGCGACGAAGCACCGCTCTGGCATATACCGGCATACTATCCGAGCTACACTGCCCTTCCACATACCGCGGTATACAGGCGAGGGAGAATCCATGGGAGACCGCAAGTAAGACAGAACCGAGCGGGTCGCGTTCCATCGTTCCTTGAAGGTCACGAGCCCGGCATTATCGCAGTCCGAGCGTCCCATATCCAACTCTTCCAGTCCAGAATCGATCGCATCTCGAATGGCATGCCAGAACAGGTAGGGCATGGCGCCGCATCTATGAAAGCGTACCACGGACGCACCATATTTGTAGTATAGGGTCTTTCTGTGCCGGAGGGTTAGGATCGCAGCGATAGGCTGACCGTCTTTCCAAGCACAGCGAATCGTCGCTGCCTCATCAAGGCTTTCGACAATGTTGCTAAACCATGCGATTGGCTGAGGCGGCAGGCCATGCCGCCTGCGGGTTTGCAAAACCAAGCTGTAAAACGCCCTGACAGTACCAGGATCCCTTCCTTCTGTGACCTCTATTCCTTCTCTCTCGGCGTGCCGTATCCTTCTTTGGATGCAGTCCCGATGAAAACTGCTGAATACCGCGCTGGCGCCGGGACGCAAATCTAGTCGATGGATGAAATAGCCCTGGCTGGTCTTCCAATTTGCCGGGACTCCTGGAAACAGCGACGTCGGTCTGACTTCCGCGTACTGGCAGCGCTCTGCCACTGCCCGCTCCTCAAGGCCTGCGAATAGGGCCAGCAGATCCTCCTTGCTATCGGCAAGCGGCTCGCAATGATCGGAGAACGGAAACGAAACCAGCCGGCTCCCCGTCATCCAGCTCTGTAGGCGGCAAAAGACGAACGCGTTCGCTAACTCACAGCTCGCATCAGTCGTTATTGCCGCAGGTCTGCAACCGTACGTCCTGTATACCGCCTCCAACCATCCGCGGGTGTGGAAAACCGAGGCGTGTGGATGGCCGTTGACAAACGCCGGCCAGCGGGGATCTGCCAACGGATCAATCTCTTGGATCATTGTGGTTTCCCTGCATGTGCGCCGGTAAGTTCGCGAGCCTAAGGTCAGAATACTCTCTCTACTAAGTGCAGGGGTACGTTTACCCGCAAGACCGTGATCGTCAAAAGCCGCGTCTAACACACAAATAGGGGAACAGTGCCAGTTCCGCGAGGCCGGGGAGGGGATCCTCACGGCTGATTACGGATTCGATGTCGATATCCCTCAGAGTTCGCAGGTAGGCAAGGAAGTCTTGACGGCCACGCAACATCTCGAGAAGGCCGGTCGGCAAGTCCGTGAGCAATCGAATCCAGCTAACCCCCTCCTTCCCGCGACAGTGCGGGACACATTCACCGGTCTGGTCGGCAAACAACAAATGCGGAAAGTCTACGCCCGCAGCCCACCCCAGCGTATGATAGCCCCACGTGCGTCCGTTGAAGTCGAGTAGCCGGTACGTGCCATCGCGCGGATCGAGTTTGTACTCCAGCTCTACCAAACCATAATAGTCGATTGCCCGCAGAAACCGCTTGGACAGTTCTTCGAGTATAGGCAGATCGATGGTCTCAACGAAGGTGCTGGCTCGCCCAAATTCCGCCGGGTGCTGCCGCCTTCGGCGCACCACCATACTGGCAATCGCTTGACCCGCCTTGAAGAACGCACAATAGGCGAACTGCTGGCGCCCGTCACCAGGAATCAAGTCCTGAATCATCACCTCGCCTGCGCCAACAACCTGCTGAGCCCGTAGAAACAGTGTCCGCAGTTCGGCGCGGTCGTTGGCACGCCACGCTTTCGCCTTCGTGGCGTAGAAGAAATGCTCTTTGACCGATGGCTTAACTGCGAAGGGCGGATCTATCGCGACCTGTTCCAGGTCATCTACAGAACGCGCGTACACTGTGGCCGGTGTCGGAATCTCGAGTTGGTTGGCTAACTCGTATGTATTCCGCTTGTCCCATGCCCACTTGACCGTGTCCCACTCGGGCGTCGGCACTCGGAAGAACTCGCTGAGCAGCGGCCGGTGGCGGGCGATGGCCGCGACGGTCTCGTCTCGCGTTGGATACAGGACCCAACCCCTGAGTCCGAGGCGATATCCAGTGTCCAAAATCGCGTCAACGGCTTGCCGCTCCTCGCGCAGGTTCGGAACGGTTACCGAATGCGTGGTGTAGCGCGAGAAGCGAGCGATAGACTTTTCGTCGTCGATCACGCAAATTGGTATCCGTCGACGCCCAAGGCTGCGTACGATACCGAGACCCTGGTAATCTCCGCCGATCACAACGGCGCCAACCGAATTCCTGGAGCTGTCGGCTGGAGTCGACGACGGCCCTGACAAGCGTAGCGATCCGTTGTTCACGACGGTCCTATACTCATTGACGCAAGCGGGCTTCCCGCACGAGTGAGCGCGTCAACGCTTCCGACGCATAGGTCGTTCCCGATACGAATTGCATCAATGGACCGAAGCTCCATGCGGCAGGTGCCCCGAGAATGTGCAGACCCGGGATCGACGTCTCAAGTCCCCTCCTGAGGACGGGGTAGCCATTGACGCGTTCCATAGACTCAACGAGGTCAGGAGCGAGGAAGTCGTACCTCGACACATCCACGCGGTACCCTGTGCCTAAGAGTACGTGATCCACCGTCCGGTCGCTTCCGTCGTCCAGTTTGACTTTGACCCGCTCGCCCGCCGAAGTGGCGGCGACCACAGATCGTCCGAGTGTAATCGGCACGTCCTTTAGCCGATCCACGAGCCAACGGGCCCCAGCAGGCCGAACAGCGCGCTTCCTGACCTTCTCTTGGAATCCGCGGGGGAAGCGTCTGAGCAGGTCAGGACGGGCCAGCAGTTGACTGAGGCCAGCAGGCCCGACATCCGTAGGCGCGTACATCACCTGTCTAGTGAACTTGCCCAAGCTATGGTGAAGTGTCTTCGAGAGACGGCCCTGCAGCCAGTGGATTCCTTGCGAGCGCGCGATAATCTCGACCGTAGCGCCATATTCGTGCAGTAGCGCCCCCGATTCGAGTGCGCTTTGTCCGCCCCCGATAACCACCAGTTCCTTCCCGGCGAACTGCTTGAGATCGCGATGAGCGGAGGTGTGGAACGCCAGGTAATCCGGAATACCTTGGAATTCTGGCGGGCGCCACGCAAATGAGCCGATTCCAGCGGCGACAATTACGCGGCGAGACCTGACGATGGAACCGTCCCCGAAACTGAGCCGAAAACCGATGGGATCGGATTCAACGCGTAAAGGTTTCCGGCGGTCGAGGTCGGGCGCCGCCTGCCGCTGATACCAGAGTCCATACTGCACGAAGCGATCCAGCGGCACGGGCGTGGAGAAGTGACTGCACGTTGCCGCCTGGAACGCCTCCAGCGTCAGCGAGCGAGACGGGTCCGCGATTTGTGTAGCCGTCCAGTTCGAGCGGAGGAACATGCCGGCCGGCATGCTACGCTCCCAAAAGGCCATGGGCTCGCCAAACACGCGAACATCAAGACCCTTCACTTGGTTCAGATGCGCCGCCGCGGACAGCCCATAAGGGCCGGCACCGATGATTGCTACGTCGCAGGTTAGCATTGCAGATCGGCCGTCAGTCTAGGATTGTGAGAATGCAGCACTTTGAAGGTCAATTAATGACTTTGTCCGGCTTGGACGGCAGTCACTTCTTTTTCGACGCCCTCCGAAGCAAGCTCGTAAGTAAGTGCGCCAGCCCGGTCTATCACGGCATAGGCCAGCCTGGCTCGTTCACTTCCCGTACCCTCGATTCGCCAGGAGGTTCCTACATTGACGAGGCTCATCTCGCTTCGCTGCCGCCACCACGCAGCCACGTCCCTTGGCAAGCCGATCCACGTTTCGCCCTTTGACCTCATCTCAGAAAGGTGTTGGAGCAACTCGATATAGACGCTTCGCGCCGCTAAGTCAATGTTGTAGTCCGGATGGATGATAAAGCTGATGAGGCCATATTTGCGTCGGATCAGGGATATCTGTTCCTTCCAGAGCCGAGTCGAGTAATGGTTGAGGATGTTTAAGAGCGAGTAGTCTTGGGTTGTCGTCAGGGGAAGTTCCAGTACTTTGTTTATGAAAAAAGGCAAAACGGTACAACAGCCGCCCCGCTGGGGATCCAGGCTGGCCACGTTTGGAATCGACATGTCATAGGAGAAGTCTAACGCGTCATACCAATCGCTATTTCGATACATGACCGCCGACCGGAATCCGAGCGCGCCGAATTGCCTCCCGTAGCGATTAATCCGTTCGGCGCGTCTTGTGAACTCCTGCCGGTCGCACATCAACCGCCCGTCATGGTTTAAGTCATGGACATTCACCTCGAAGTCACGGTTGTGAATGCTCTCCAGAAACGCTTGGGAGACCGCGTAGCGCTTTTCGGGTACGATCTGGAAGGAGCTCTTGATTCCGAACGAATCGTTCAAATCCATCAATTGCGAGCAAAAGTCCCGGCCGTCGGACGTTTCCACATCGTGCGTCATCATCGTGCAACTACGAGCGCCTTCCGGCCAAAACCAGATAAAAGGCACTCTTTCGACCTTCCGCGCCTTCATCGAAAGTACCAGCAGTTGTTCGATGATGTCCTCCACCGTTCGGTCGACAGGCCACCTAGGGAACGCTATCTTTTCCCAACCGCTGAAGTACCACCTCTGGAGGTGCTTCCTCACGGAAACGCCCAGCATTGGGCGCGCAAGATAGTACATACCCCGCAGAATGTTAACTCCGGGGAATGCCTTGCTCCCATCCGGCGTAACGTGATAGCGTTCGCAACGAAGGTTATCGACAACTTGCGCAGGGTCGAAGGGGAGGTGAACAGATCCGTTCAGAACCACATCCTCGCTGGCATCATGTAGGGTGCTCGTAGCGAGCGTCGCTGGCACGGAGGAAGAGCACTGTCCATAGCAAATGGCGTGCGAACCGAAACGGAAGTAGCCCGAGTCGCGGGAGAGATCTCCGTCCACCACAAAGTGTCCTAAATCGTCCGGACAGCGGTAGCGGTCCCTCAGAAGCCGCGCGATGTTGTCCGACGGACTCCCTAAAGGCGACGAACTTTGTACGTTAAGTTCAGGTCCCGTACCGCTGACGCCGTGTCGAGTGTTGGCCGCCGGCTCATACTCTTCCGGGATGGTGCGGTATTGTTTTCCGGGAGCCACGGGCGACTCAACGCTGGGCGCAAGCGGCCGGCTGCGCCTCACCAACCCGTCTACCAAGTTCAAATACTCCTGCTTTTTTACATCCCAGTTGTTTTTCTGAATGAAGCTCGTCCCATGCGCAACCAATGCGTCGCGCTTGGCCGCGTCCTGCACGAGGGCCAGAATCTTCGCCGCGAGGTCCTCCGCGTCTTCGGACTCGAAGAACTGAACCAAACTGTCGTTGAAGTAGTACTGATCGATACGGGTATTCGACACGACGACAGGGACCCCCATCGCCATGAATTCCATTATCTTGGTACTGAACGCTTCGTTGCCAAAGGAGTCCTTTCTCTTTGGAACGACTCCAAGGTCGACGCGCGCCATTATTTCCGCGACCTTCTCGATCGGAACTAAGCCAACTATGGACACGCAGCTTTCCAGACCCAGTAGTTTGACCAAAACTTCGAGCTTGTTTTGGTCAGGACCCTTCCCGATAATCAGGAACCTGAGATTCGGGGCTTTGTCGCGCAACAAGGCCATTGCATGAATTGCTAAGTCTACTCCCTGGTGCCAGTTGAGGGTTCCTGGGTAGCACATGAGAAACTCGCTGGTGGTCGCGTGTTTGGAGGAGTGACGGGAGAATATCGACGGATCGGGATAATTGATGATTGCCGTACACTTATCCGGTGTCACCGACCGCTGAGTAATTTTTTCGTACCAGAGGTGATTGGAAATAATGACATGGTTGGAATAGGCAATCGAGACTGCCTCAATCCAAAGAAGCAAACGAAACACAAGCGACCGCTCGCTGACTTTGAATTTGCTAGCGTAGAACTCAGGGACGATGTCGTGTATATCAAGAATGACCCGCGCACCCATCAATCGCGGAATGATGGTTGCGAAGACCTCGAAGTCCGGCACCGAGTGCACGTGGATGAGGTCGTAGCGCGTCCTCAGATGACGCCACGTGAGGATCCATGCGGACCGAACAAAGAACAGCAGAAGCTTGATCAGGTAACTGCTGGGACCGCCTTCGTCTATAACGCGCTTCTGGATGCGGAAAACGCGCACCCCAGAGATCGTTTCGACGGACGGTTGTCCTTCCCGCTGCAGGGCAAATGCGTCCACCTGGTCTCCACGCTTGACGAGAGATTCAGCATATCGCCGCACACGATTGTCGGTTTCGTAAAATGAGTAAACAACCATGCACACTCTCATAGATTCCCGCCTCCGGTCGGCCCGCAACGCCTAGTGATCCGCGCCATCCTCGTCTCTTTTGATCTTCCGAGAGCTGCCCAAGCGAGCTCGTGTGCCAGGTCGTGGCGCCCTTCGCGGATATAGCGGCCAGAACCTTGCTTCAGCCTGTGAGAGCAACCCGCTCGGCCGCAGCCACCTAGCATCGCGCGCCGGTGCCAGCTCGCATCCGTCTCCGCGGTGCACCCTGGCGCGACAAGCACTCGCCGCGCCCGATGCCCTCGAGAGACGCCGCCCGACTGAAGCTCGTCAACGAACATTAACCCTTCGCGGCTGGTACGGCTCGGTACAGTTCCGCCGAAGTCGCAACCACCATGGTCACCGCCATAACCTATCCACCCGGTGCTCACCCGGGAAGACGCTCTTGGCGCCTCGCAGCTCTCTTGGAGCCAGGCAAAGAACAGACAAAACAGTATTCCACCGCGAGTGTTCGGCTGACCACGGGAATCATCGCCGTCATATTCATTTGCAATCTCTTCATATACCGTCGCGTTGGCTCATGATGGTGCCAGTGGTGAGACGTCGGAAAACATCGAATAATATCGAACCAGGAGGCAAGCGCTCGCTGAAACTCGTCCACTGATTGAATATTGTTGTATGCGGGGAAGATACGCACATCCCGATGGTTGAAGTTCACGTACGATGCTATGAAGGTGCCCTCGTCTTTCAGTATGCCCTGTATTTCCGAGAACTTTTGCGCCTGGACCGAGCCCACATACTCGAACACTCCTTGAGCAACGATGATGTCGAAGCGCTTATTGCCAAACGCGATCGGACTTTCGACAAAATCGGCCTGAACAAGGTCCGGAGCCGGATCGTGTATGGCGATATCAATGCCATGGTAATGGATGTTCGCCTGAAGCACCTGCCGCAGACTGGCCGGCCCACAGCCGATATCGAGAAGGTCCTGTTCTTTGTCTCCGGCAAGCGTATTGATCATCCTGGCGAGCTTCTCGAGCCGGAAATGGACTTTCGCGTAATTCAGATTCTCCTTGATCCAAAAGTCTCTGTCTCGATATTCCGTTTTCACATCTTGCATGAAACACCACCCTAAACGGCCGTTGTCGGATTCGCTGCCGCGTTCAGATTTGTGTGAACAAATTGGTATACTGCTCATCCAAACCGATGCGAAACTGTGCAGCTCTCCGCTTAATCGACGACTTGACCCTTGTCGAATCCCTCTGAAGGTCACAGAATTGTTGGATTAGCATCGAGGAATCTAACGTCTTTATGTCCTGGCAGTACTCGGCCAGACCCATGTCGCGCATCAGAGACTTACATTTCTGGTGAAAGGTGATGGAGATGACCGGTTTGTTCAGTAGAAGAGCCAAAAGAACATTGTGAAACCGGGTTGCAACCACAACGTCGGTCATCGTCAACTGGGAAAGGAGGTTCTCGACCGAGTCGATTGGATCGTCGATAACGCGTTCCTCATCGTACAGCACTCCACGGTCCTTGAGGAGTGCCCTAAAGTCTCTCGTCACCGGGCGATCGCAAACATCCCCAATCAGCAACCTGACATCGTGGTCGTGAGCCAATAGCCAATGGACGAACGTCGCAAGGTTGTCTAAGTAGTCCGTGTAGATCTGTTTGGCGGGCCGCCCGCCGCTCCGCGACTTCCAATCATATAGCATCAGGCCGACGCCCACAACGCGTCGCCGTCCGGTACCCCGAGTATCGGTCGGCATCGCACGGTCCGGCAGACTGAATGCCAAGTCGGGGTACACTCTGTCGGTCAGTGCCGCCGCGCCGAGGCCGCGAAGGTATGTCTTGGTGGCATCATCTCGATATGACCGAACATCGGCCAGGGCAAGAAGCATCCTCACCAGGCACCTGCCGAGAGGGCCATGGATCGGACCGGCGCCGACGCTGACGAAAAACAGCTTGCAGCGGCATAGTTTGGCTACTAAGCACCACTTAAACAGGTTGTACGGGCCCCAGTTGCGAAGTCCATACGCGTCTGTTAGTAGTCCGGTTCCTGCGACGATCAGGACATCGAGCCTTCTGACGCAGTTAATCGCCTCCAACCATCTGTAGGCTTCGCTTGGCAAACCCACAAGCACCGCTCGGAGTAAGCGTACAAGGCGATTGCCGCGGAGCCATAGGGGCCTAAGCACTATACCGTTCATCGAGATGGCTTCGGTTCTGTAGGCACTTCTGACCGCATCGGGATCCGTGCAAATGCACACGATCTGGGGTTCCGCAAGACGCCGGCGAATATGGTAGAGTACCGCGCCAAGAGTACTTTCGTTTCCGAAGTTACGATCACCGAAGTGGCCAAAGATACCGATCCTTTTCAGCCTCGTCTTGGTGTCCATCACGGTCTGTCGCTGTTGCGGACGCTCGCGACGTCTAAGGGGTATGGTTGAGACTGGCTGAGACATCACGAGCGCTCGAATAGGAAGTTGCTTCTACGAGGTTGTCTGGTGTCACATGCGCCCCATTGGCGCCCGATCCATAGGCGCCCGCGACTGTGCCGCCACAGTGTCTAGGCTCCAAAGCGTACGGCACGATCGCCGACAACAGTCCAGCCCTAGGTCGGGTGCGGCACCGGGTTCATGCGCCCCCTGTCGCTCGCCAAAGAGCCAGTGAACACGGCCCGGCGATTCGGCCCGCGGACACGTCAATTACTCCGATGCGGATAGTTCTCTGTGGAAGGTCGCGCTCTCGTCAGTCTTGACTTTCAATAACCTGTCGATGGCGTCCTTAGGGTTCAGACTGGCGAGCAATAGCTTTGCCAAGAGCGCCTTGACCAAACGAGCCCGACTGAAGCCAACTCCCGCATCACGGAGGATGCGCTTATGATACTCCCAGAAAGCCTTTTCACGGCCCCGCAACAAGCTGCCCGCCAGGGAACGGTAGTATCCCGATAGGGCGCGGCTCATACAGAAGGCAAATTCCTCCTCGGTCAGGAAGCTACGGCCGTGCACAGCAAGATGGTGCACGATGCCCGCTGCAAATGTATTGAGGCTCCTTGACATCGTGACAAGCGATCGCTGCCGGAGCCTGGTGAAGGTTAGGACCTGGTGGACGAAACCAAAGTCACAGCTCTTGAGCAGGTCGATACATACCTCCGTGTCCGCATGGATATTGTCTTCGTTGTAGAATCTCTCGTGGCTTCTAACCAGGTCGGCTCGATAGAGCAAGGACGTAGCGGTGCCGAAGACGTCCATGTGTTCGAGGAACAGGCGGCGGCAGACATCGCGACCCGAAACCACCACACTGGTATAGGGTAGCCCCGCGCGCACCACCTGGCAGCCTTCCAGGGCGTAAGCGCCGACGAGTCCTACCGATGGGTGGGCCTCAGAAACTGCAATCATCCGTTCCAGACACTCTGGAAAGATCCAGTCATCCGCGAACACCACTTTACAGTACTTGCTAGCGGGAGAAATGTGCCGTAGCGCGGCATTGAAATTTGGAACGGCCTTCAGGAATCGCGGGTTTTCATATATGCGAATCCGGTGGTCTCGCTCGGCATAGCGACCGGCTATTCGGAGAGACTCATCCGAGCTGCAGTTGTCGACAATGACGTACTCCCAGTTCTGATACGTTTGAGCGAGGACACTCTCGATGCACTCGGCGATGAATTTCGCCTCGTTGTACATGGGCGTGACGATGCTCACCAACGGCTGAACTCCCGATATCGTGCATCTTCCTCCCGGTGATTGTGGCATTTGGCGAAATATGGTGGGGAAGTCCGGCTATGACCCAGGTGGGCCGAGAGCTGTCTCCCATTTTCATGCCGTCAGTCTGCGTGGTTTCTGCCGCTGAATCCGGCTCCTTCCGCGTCAGCGTCGGGATCGAAGCCAGAAGTTAGGCCGCGGCGTTTCGTAGATGAAGAGAGTTGGTGGGTAGTTGTTATGCCGTTGCAGCCTTATTCGATCGCACGCCGGACAGCCACAGCAAACAGGCGGCACTCAACTTCATCTTGAGAATCGCGTTTGCTCGAGAGGATTTCTTAACCATGAACAGGGCGCTGTAACCCAGCAATCGAACGACTTCGTTCAGCAACACCGTCAAAAGATAAAACCCGACAGCTACAGGACTGTGATATTTCCGCCAGAATTGGATGTTGGCACGCTGGCGCTCGATGTAGAAGTAGACCGGCGCCTTCGCGGTCGTCCCGCCACCGAAGTGGATGGCTTCGGCCGTTGAGCAGTACACGTTTCGATAGCCGGCGCGATGGAAACGATAGGACCAGTCCAGGTCGTCACCGTACATGAACAGATGATCGTCCAAGCCGCCGACGTGGTTCAGCGCATCCCGCTTGACGGCCCAGAACCACCCATTTAAGATATCGACGTCTGTGGTCCGATCATGTTTGAAATCGGCCATCAAGAAGCCGCCAAAGAGTTTGGAGCGCTTGAAGAGCGAATCCAGCGCAAGGGCTCGGCAGAACGAGTTCCAAGGCGTCGGAAACCGCATAGTCGACCGCCGGACCGTCTTGTCTGGTCCTAACATTCGAGGCCCCAGAAGGCCGACGGACGGCTCACTTTCCAGCGCGTCGATGATTTGTTTTAGGCAGCCGGGGAGGACGATCACGTCAGGGTTAATCAGAAAGAGATACTTACCCTTGGCGTGCCCGATGCCAACGTTATTGGCTCGAGCGAAGCCCAAGTTGATCTCGCTCTGGATCAGCTTAACCGCTGGGAAGTCATGGCGGATGAGTTCGGCAGTGGAGTCCGACGATGCATTGTCCACCACGATGGTCTCCATCGAGAGGCCGCCTGTCTCCTGCTCCTGGATGGACTTCAAGCATTCTGGCATGTACTTTCGGGCATTCCACGTGACAACGACGATGGACAGACCTACGTCCCCACCTTGTTCTTGCGATTGAGTGTTTGGGTGCTCTTTTGTCATTCAGTTCGGCCCATCTGCCCGCCGCTTCTTAATGGTGTTGGGCGATCGCTACGCGGTCGTCGTGCCATGAATGGGTAGTTTGTCAGACTGTCCTGCTTCGCCACCCAGTTGGCAACAGACGCGCCAGTTGTTCCTTGCGAAGGAATGTCATGAACTCCTTGGAGACCCACCGCTTATCGCCCCGGCAATACGCAGAAGCAAAGCCCATCAGTTCCGCGAGGGTTCCAAGGATGTACGGCTTGGATCGCAGACGCCGTGCGGCCTTGCATAATTCGAATAGCGGATGGGTGCCCAGCGAGAAATCGGCGAGGCCTTGCCGGTAGTAATACCACGTCATGCTTCCCGCAGCGCCATTTGGGCGATGATGGTAGGCCTTGAGCCCAGGGATGGATCGGACTTTCCAACCCAGCATTCGTAGACTTACTTCCGCGTGCCAGTCGGGCGAACCATGTGGCAAGGGAGTGTAGCCGCCTAACTCATCAAAGCACTCCCGGCGAAACATCTGGACGCCATGCATCACCGAGTGTGCACGGTTGAGTCGCCTTTCCCTGAAGATGCCATCTTTCTCTTCGTGGATGGTCCCGCCAGCCAGCCCGAGACGTGGGTCCTTTTGGAATTCGATGAATAATCGTTCAAAGTAATCAGGATCGAAAGTTATATCGGCGTCGAGATTGCCGACATAATCAAACTTCAGATGCCGCAACTGCTCATACCCAGCATTGATCGCGTCCACCTGAGCCGCGAAGCTGCGCTTATGGGTCTTGGGCATGCGATATAGTTGAATGAACTTGTATTGGTCGGAATACGACCGCACGATGTCGTCGGTACGGTCGGTGGAGCCGTCGCTAACGATGACCCACCGAACCGGAGGAAGCGTCTGCGCAGACACGGCGGCCAGCAACCCGCCGATCAGCGCCTCTTCGTTCCACGCAGGAGTCACCGCAGCGTATGCCACGGCGTCCTTGGTGCCCGCCATCGGTTCTTGATCCATTGTTACTCCTCAGACTTCTAAAAGACGGCTAAAACTGGCGACAAGAGTCACCAGGCAACTTCAACGGCCGACCGCGGCATCATCGAGGGTCTCGATGGCGACGATTCCTTCGTCAGGGGCCTCCTTGCCGTTCGGAAATACCCAATGGGAGACACCATCGGTGGCGGCCGTCTCCTGCATGCCCAGGTCGCCAAAGACGCGGCCAGACGGCGCATTGCGCGCAGTCCTTCGATAGTTGGCCATGAATCCAGTCGCTGCGTTCCTGCGGTACTTGCGGATCACGTAGGCCAGGAACGCGTGTTCCACTCGCTTGGACTGAATGCGGCAGCTAAACATCAGATCCGTCAATCGCGGCTCACGGCTATCCACGATCGAGAAACCGATCACGCCGTAGCTGCCGAAGCGATCTTCGCAAGTCATTACGTACGTGTCCAGGTGGGATGCGTCCATGACGGCCTTCAACACGTCGCGGTCATAGCGGTTGCCGGAGAAATTCATCTGGTTTGTGCGCTGCGTAAGTTCGTAGACGCGCTCAATGTTTTCGGCTCCGAGGCGCGTAATCCTCAACTTAATGTCGCAACTGCGCAAGAATGCCAGATAATCGTCTCCGAATCTGGTAGCCGACGCCTGACGGTCTCTTTCAACCTGATACATCTGGCGCCGCGAGGCGCTCTCGGCGGTAACTGGAACGCGGAACTCATCCATCTCAGGTAGCCGGAGATAATCCCGAGCATTTAAGACTTTGACGCCGTGACAGGCGGCCCGAACCTCTTGCAATTCGAACTCCGAATCATCGATGAACAGCAGGCTATCAATGCCGATGTTGAGTGACTTGGCGACGGCTTTAATCGCTTCGCTCTTGGGCCCCCACGAGATTTGCGGATAGAGAAAGTAGGTGTCGAGCTGGAAGCGACGCAGGGCGGCGACGGCTTCTTCCAAATTGTTCTTGCTAGCAACGGATTGCAAAATGCCGCGCTGGTCCAGCTCCCGAATAACTTCAGCCACGCCCGGCCTTAGCCGCAGCTTGTCGAGACCATCTTCCACCAGGACGCCATTCCACAACGTGTTGTCCAGGTCCCATACAACGCACTTGAGCGTTCTCGGCTCTTTCGCGGTCGGCAGCACATCTTCCTTGACGAAGTCCATGGCACCGAAATAGAGCGTGATCCCATCATCCACGTCATTCGGGGTGATATCGATCGAGAACGGGGAACGCAAGGTCACGAACGGAGCGATCTCCGCAAAGGGAATGCGCGACCGATGTAAGCCCGACGGCACATCGATTAGTTTCTGGAACGGGATAGTCGATTCCGTGAGCTCCCGAGACCGCCGGAATCCGGGCGCAAGCTGGACGAGACTGGAGAGAGGTCCCGACAGCGCGCTGTGTAACGACCGGATAGTGAGCGAAAGCCGCACTGTCACCGGCTGAGGGTTGTAGCACTCCAGCAGAAAGCTCGAAGGCTCGGGGCCATCCGGCGCACCTTGGTTCGCCAGCCTCTTCTTCACAGCGTAGCGCTTTAGCGAGACGGTCCGCTTTATTCCGGCCGGCAGCGGCAGGTGGTGAAGCGTGTCACTGATCCAGTGGTCCCGCCGTTCCATCCGTTCGGCTCGAAGTGTCGAGTACAGCTTGAAATTCCCCCGCGCCCAGAGTTTGCCCCAGCGCTTGAAGCTGATCTTCAGCAAATAGCCGTTGAGCGCTTCGACACAATCGAGCCTCACCATCCCATCGACAAACCGGCGGCACTTCAGGTCCTCACGGGCCTCATACAGATCGCAGGTCGAGTAGCACGTTGGCCAGCCACACTCGGTGCAGTGCTCTCCCCATGAGATGAGGGTGCGGGCAGCCAGTTTTCCCTTCAATTGTCCAAACGCAGAAATTACTTCTGGCGGAATCTGGGCGCTGGATTCGGTTTTGAAATTAGCTTCAGTCTCGTACATACACGAGTGGTAACCTTGAGGGCGCTATTCGGCCACGCAGCGTCCAGTGGCAAGCCGCCTATGACAGTTCGAGCAGCGACGGTGTCGCTTCCGCGAGCATCTCATCACAACCTTTGGGAATGCCGGCCAGCTCGTTGCCGACACATCCGGCACGCTCGGAAGGGCGGCCGACAGATTCCTTGCACGTCCCATGCTTGTTGAGGTCATCCAGTCGCAACAGGGTCAGTCCGCGCGTACCTGGGGCAGTGCGGCTGTTTTCTTAGACACCAGTCTGGACATTGACGCTTAGCGCAAGGCGACTCGGGATCTTCTGCGCGTAACCGATCGGACTGCTGAATCCGCCGCGAGTTGGCAGTAGCCCAAGGCCGTTGCCCGCGCCGACCAGCCCCGGAGCCTCACACCTGAAGCGATCTTTCCACCACGCCTCATCGAAGAACAGCGAAGCGATTTCGGCTTGTTCAGCCTCGTGGGTGAAGAAGCTGCACCCATCCGCGAGCCGTGGCCACAGATGTTCTACGACTGTCTGTACGGAGCTCCGCAGATCGGCGTCCACGAAAACGAACACGCAAGGACGAGTGAAGCCGGGTACTGTAGCGTCGAAGTATCCCGGATGAAATCTGCAGACCTGGAGACTTCCGAAGTGGCGCACATTCTCCTGCACTTCATCCAGGCTGCCGCAAAAGGAACCTTCGGCATACGTCGCTAGCTCGGGGAAGTTCAAGCGCCGGTGCGTTGTGTCGATCTCCGACGGCGCCGGCAAGCCTTGGAACGAATCGAAGACCTCCAACTCGCGGTTGCATAGCGCGGCCACTAGCGATAGGCTGGCCGTGCTTCTGCCTTTGTAGCAGCCGCATTCGACCACGCAACCGTCCAGAGACTTGGGGATCCTGAATATGTGGGTCGCCATCATCAGGTGTTCGACATACGACGAGGCGCCCGTAATCTTGCGTTCGTTCCGCCTCATGGCGACGATCAGCCTGAGCTTCGTAAACAGGCCGACGCCATACTCTCTTCCGGTATCCCCGCGGAAGTAGTCGGCGAGAGTTAGCGGCAGACTCAGCAACAGGAGCAAGTCTTTGTATAGTCTATAAACCAGTGGCATAGCGCTCTCAAGGATGGTAGTTATACATGTGCGGCGTCATCTACAAGGGTTGTTGGTTGCCCATCCGCCTGAGCGGGCTGGGGTAAAGCAGCCGGATCCGGCTGCCAGTAGTCCAGGTCGGCCTGGATCGGCGCAGCGCTCTGTCGCTCGTTCTGCGCGCTGTGGAGGCGCATGGTCGCTACCGGGATGATGGCCAAAAAGGCAAACCACCAGAAGCGGGTCTGGTCCCAATAGGCTGTACCCCAAAACGCTACTACGTGCGATAGCATCACGGCGCAGAGAGACCAGAGGAACCACTCCTGGTTGCGATCCTGACCGCGCAGCGCCAGTCGACGTGCTGTGCCCAGCGCTCCGAAGCCACGGCGAAGGATCACAATGAACCAGAACAATGCCACGAGACCGCCGGATACACCCTCAGCCACTAGCTGGTTCGAGGTGTCTACCGTCTCCGATCCCCAGCTCGCGTCATTCTTCGTTCCAATCAACCACCAATCGGGCCAGTGTTTGACGAACGTGTCCACTAACTGAGCGCGGTGCCATCCAGATGAAGCGCTGACTATGTCAACGTGGGCAATCACGTACCACACGGGAGCCTTCATCACCAAGGACAGAACCACGAGGGTGAGAACGATGCCCCACCGCACGCCGCGCATATAGTGTCGGATCGGCCACAGGCAGAGGCCGCCCACGCTGGCGATCATGGCGAGCACGGGAGTGCTGGATGCGGAGGCAAGCACCATTGCGGTGGAACCTGCAAATCCAGCCAGCGCCACGCCCCGCGCCTTGCCGCTCTTCCACAGCCAAAAGAATAGCGGAATGACGGTCGCCCCGAAAACGCCGGCGAGGACCGGATGGCCGAAGGCGCCTTGGGCGCGGATCTGCCCGTCACGAAACTGCGGGACCACGCTGAAGCTTCCGGCGTAGCCGAAGACGTTCACGCCGCGCAGTCTCTCATTCAACATGCCAGCACCCATGATCAGTGTTACAACGACGAGTAACTTGGCCGCCCGCGCGACATCGTCCTCATCCTGAATGAGATAACGCAACACAAAGTACCCACCGAGCGCATCCAGAAGAAAAGCCATCTGGTTCACTACTGCGCCACCTTCCCGATACAGGAGCATGAAAGCTACTGCACGTGACACCGCCCACAAACAGAAGGCTTTGTCAAGCGTGTTAGAACTTCCTGCGACCCGCATTTCCTTCTTAGCCGCGGCGACACGCACGCAACCAGTCAGTATGACTGTTCGCAGTACGAACCAATGTACGCCGCCCAAGTACAGTTGTTGCCCAAATGGCGTTACCAAGGCGATCAGAAAGAGCGGAACCATCGCCTGCTTCCGCGGCAACACCAACACCAGTATTATGGCGAGCAGCATCGCCGCCAGCACCGCGGGGTGCATGACAGTCGCCGCCGCTCCACCACCGAAATAGAAGCTATTGCCCAATGACTAAGTCCGCCGATCGCCTTCGGTCCGTCACACTTTCAAAGACCATCTGCGCTCCGCGCCCCCAAGCGTTCCAATTCAAACGTTGTTCATACGTCCGGCGGGCGGACACACTCAATGTGCGATAACGTTCGGGATTCCGGCACAAGTTCATGATAATTCTCGCATACGCTGGCGCGCCTTCGTGCGGGGCGACTTTGTATCCATTTACCCCGTCTTCAACGACGCTGCCGACGCCGCCCGTATCCCGGACGATGGCTGGCAAACCGTAAGCGCACGCTTCGCAGATCACGATCGGCGCGGCGTCGGCTTGCGTAGGTAGGATCAAGACGGTTGAGCTGTGCAAGAGTTCGGCGAGCCTTGCTGCCTGGGCTGGGTCCCGCTTGCTAAGAAATGGAATGACAGTCATTTTGGGGTGGGAGATCCCGCTGGGTGGTACGCAGCCACAGATTGTGAGCTCTGCGTCGACGCCGGCATCCAACAGACACTGGAGCGTCTCAAACGCGACCATGCCGCCCTTCCGCTTCCAGTCCACCCCCAGGAATAGGAGTCGGCAGACATCGAGACTCCGGCGGCGCGTGGCGTCCTCAAATGTCGGCTCTTTCGCTAGGTTGGCCCCGAACGACAAGACATGAACTCTGTCTTTCGGCAGCCCGTACGTCTCCATCGCGCGCTTCCCCACCCAGTCCGACGGGCAAATGAAAGCAGACGCCTTGTACATGGCCAGAGCTTCAATTCGGCCTACTTCGGCGGAGGAAAAGGCGAGGAGGCGCGAACACTGCGGGTAGTAGTCCTGATAGTCGGGGAATAAGATATCAGATAAATAGACGATCGGCAGATTGGTTTTTAGGAGGCTGATCTCGGTGGATGCCACCGGAGCAAAAATTATATCGAACTCGCCCGCAGCCAGCTTTCGTTCATAGCGAAATGCATATTCCCGCGCCGTCAGCAAGCTGTGCCGATGGTCGTAACTCTTGCGGAGGATGGCTCTCGCGAGCACGTCTCCGCCCCGCAGCGCCATTCGTGCTGCCGATCGGACTGGGCCGAGGGAGGTCACGCTCATTCCGGTTCGCGCTAACGCCCGGAACATTGACGTCATAGTGCCCGACCACGAGAGCGGATCGAGCGGATCCCATTTGGTAAGGAAGGCCACTCGGAGAGGTGTTGACGGGTTGCGCATTTGGGTCTTAGCTAGTGCCACATGCCCAGGCTTACGACAGTTTCTCGGAAAGTGCCGCGCCTGCCGATTCAGTCTGATAAACTTTCCGTTCCAAATCATTCGCGTTGCCGACGGATTGGAATGCAGACTTGTAATCGTTCACAGGGATCGTCTGCATCCGCGGGTACCAGGGCGAACGTCGAAGAGCCTTCATCCACGCGCGCCGAGCCCGCAGGTAGGCGTTGCCAAGGAAGGCCTGTGGGGAGGGTGCCGATTCGGTCAGCCGCCATGCTTTCAGTTCCAGGCGCGCGGCGCGGCTCGCACGCTCCGCGGAGCGGCGAAGATTTGCATTGTCGGACGACGCCGGGATACTCGCTGCCGCGCCTTCCAGTATGGAGCACCATGATTCCCTGAACAGGACGCTATCTCGGAGCACATGCGACAAGCTATCGGCGCTCTGCTTCCATTCAACCAGGGGCTGGTCCACAAACGCCCACGGACCGCGAACGGCAAGCCGGATCGCGAGATCGTAATCCTCAAGTACCTTCAGCCGCTCGTCGAATCCCCCACAGTCGTTGAAGAACTTCTTTTGGATTGCCACGCATTGGTTGAACATCAGAAACCTGGTGATGAGAACCTCGGCGGGATTCACCCAGACACCCTCGGCCCGTTGGGGAATCATGCCAGCGGCGTCGAAAGAAGTGCCGGTTCGTCCGCCTTTGAAATGCAGCGTCATGTTCGAAATGCAGCAGCAGATCGAGGGTCCGGCCGCTTCCATGACCGCCATTTGCGTCTCGATCTTCGACGGCAGCCAAGTGTCGTCAGAATCCAGAAACGATACGATATCCCCACGGGAAGCCCGAACTCCTGCGTTCCGAGCCGCAGCGGGTCCGGAGTTCCTTTGCCGGACTACCCGGATGGCATTGCCAAAAGAACCCAATCTGATGGCTGTATCGTCCGTGGATCCGTCATCCACCACGATAATCTCAATCGGACCGTAGCTTTGTGCCTGGACGCTCTCAATGGCACGGCCGACTACTTGGGCCCGGTTGTAGGTAGGTATGATTGCGCTGACCAAAGGGATTCCTGCAGGATTAGGACTTAGCCGGGAGATACCGGTTGGCGTGGGGTGAACGTGGCACCGCGAGCTGGCATAAGACCAGCCCGATGAATCGGGGTGCCCGTGAGGCTCTTAGTTTCGCCAGTTCAAATGGACTCGGTGCCGGATGGAACTATGATCGGCGCATGTTCCCTCGACCCACACAACAGCAGACGAACCGGAGAGTCAGTGGAAGCGCTGGGCATCAGTTCACCTCTGTCGACACGGCTGGCGGGGCTTGAGGCATTTGCATTTGTGCCGAGGTGGATTGGTAAGCGCCAATGTCCCAGTTTCCGGTGCCGCTAGGAGGTCGCGAGGCCGCACTCTTGTCCAAATCGAGCGCAGCAATCCCGAGGCCACTTAGATTGAATCCCGCCTTAATCAGGGGCGATCCAGCATTGGGTTGATACGAAGAGCTAAGGTTTGGGTTGGTGTTTTGTTGCGAGTGGGCATCACACGAACAACTGGCCTGCCAAGCCGCAAACGCCTCATTGTTCCACTCTGTGACGTTATAGTAATTGTTGTAATCGCCTTTGCCCGACGCGATCGTCCCCCCGTAATAGGAACTCAGCGTAACAGCCGGAGTGGTGGCCTGGAGAGTATTGTTCATAAACGTCGCTCCGGCTCCGTCAATCAGGACTCCTCCCGATCCTACCGACGTGGATCCAATTATCGTATTGTTCACGATGATTGGCGCTGCTCCGTCCGTCGATATGAAGCCATTGCCAGCGTGCGCAACGGAACTCTGGTCCACGAGAACGTTGTTGTACACCTCAGGGCCAGTCCAATGGGAGTTTCCGGAATCGCCCTCCAGGAATATCCAGGCGTTGACACCTGCGCCCCAATCCCCGTAGATGTAGTTATTGTAGACCTGAACGTTTGTCGTAACCCCGGACGTACCGTAGTTGTACACATGGATACCGTCGTGATGGTAGTAGTTCTGCGAGCTGTCCCACGGCTGCGCATCATGGATGATGTTGTCGTGGATGAATATATTGGATGCGGTTGCGGATGCGTTCGAAAGGTCGCCAAAGATGCCATGATCCATGTGGTAGGCGGTATTGCCGTAGATATAGATGCTTCCCTGGGCTCCTGTTCCATATGCGTCGCTGTAGCCGAAGCACCAGTGGAGATCGTGGCAGGTGCTGTTCGCAATCGTCAGGTTGCTTCCGTTTTCAACGGCTGCGCCTCCAGTGTTGCCTCCGCTGGAGTCAGTACAGTTTCCAATTGGCTCGGTGCAAGAGCGGACGTACAGATTCTGAACCGTAAGATTCTGAACCGTCATGTAACTCCCCGTAGCGAGCAACACACCATTTCCATTGTCCTGCTGGTTAGCATACCCCAGGCTAGCCATACCGTTGTTTGTCGCCTGAATGATTCCGTTCGTTCCACCGTCAACCGTGATGTAACTGTGGCCGGTGGAAAAGATGACGTTGCCGCTCCAGTATGTAGCCTGCAAGATCGCATTTGGTTCGAATAATAGCGTAAGGGTGTTACCGGCTGTGCCTCCACCTTGGAAGACGAGAAAATTGCTAGATCCTGGAGCCGCAGTGATCGTTCCACACAAATGAACCGTGGTACCCGGGCCGATCTGTATTCCGCTTGGCGTACCCGAAGTCCAGTTGCTGCTGGTGTTGAAGTACGTGTACGCAAAGGCGCTGCTGCAACTGGATCCGCTTGCGCCCGCCGCGGCAGTCTGTGCGAGGTATACGACATTGGCGCTCGCCGTGGGCTGAAGGACCAGACACACGGCAACGCTGAGCCCGAACACAAACGAGCCAATTCTGCGCCTTGACAAGGGCATGCCCGCCAGTTTTCCTCCAAAGAGCGAGGGAGCCGTTACATTTTCCAGTTTTGGTGCCATACGTCACGTATAGTAACAGTTCGGCTCGCCGGGTCAACATCCCCTTTTTAGTACTGTTAAATGTCTACCGTTAGTTAATGCTGACGCAAAGCATGACCCGTCATACCGTTCACGCGGCTATCGTTTGACGAAACAGCCTGGTCGATCACGCCGCGGCCCGCTCCTTGAGGTAAGCTCGCAGGCCCGCCTGCCATGGTCGGAACGCGTTGAGCCCACGAGCCTTCAGGGCACGGTTTTCCAATACGGAGTACTTGGGCCGAGGCACCTTAGCCGGAAACTCATTCGGGCCAGCCACCTGCAGGTTGGCTTTAGTGCTCGTAACGCTGAATATTTCGCCGGCGAACTCGTGCCACGAGCAACTGCCTTCGGGAGTGGCGTGGCAGAGTCCATAGGCGTCAGAGCGGCTCAGCAGAACGATCTGCCGCGCCAACTCGCGCGTGCTGGTCGGCGTGACGCGCTCGCTGTCGACGACGCGAATCTCGCGTCCGTCCGCAGCCAGTTTCAGCATCAATTCGACGAAGTTCCTTCCGCCCTTCGCCCGGCATGGCGAGAGACCATACACGGCGGACGTGCGCAGCACGAAGTGCCTGTCCGCGATGCACCGGATAAACTGCTCGCCGCTCAGTTTGGTATTCCCATAGACATTGAGCGGCTGGGGCGGATCGGTCTCTTCGTACGGCTCGGCCTTGGCACCGTCGAAAACGTAATCCGTGCTGATGTGCATAACAACCGCACCGAGTTCTTGCGCAACGAGGGCGAGATGTTTGGGACCGTTTCCGTTCACGGCGTAAGCCTGCTCGGGGTGGAGCTCACAGCTTTCGACGTGATGCATCGCAGCCGTATTCACAATGACCTCGGGTCGAATCTCCCCCAGTACATTGCGCACGGAATCGAGGTTCGCGATCTCAATGTGGGAATGGCAGAGGCCATGCACTTTGTCGCCTGCGGCCCCAAACGCCGCGACGACATCGGTCCCAAGTTGGCCGTTCGCTCCGACTACCGCGACGGTTCTCATGCCACCGGCCTGGCCATCGCGTAAGTTTCGATTTCGTTCTCGATCGTTTGGAAACTCGCGATATTCGAATAGAGCGGATTATCCCAATCGTCGCATTTTGACATGTTGTCGATCAGGTTGGAGATGATCGATTTCACATCGTTGCCGGGATGAAAACTCAGCACGTTCATAGCCTTGTCGATGCTGACCTTATAGTTCCGCAGATCCTGCACGTGCTTGATCGCGAGGTTGATCCGGATTCCAAGTCTATCCTCGATCGCACTCCTGACCAGATCGCCAACTTCTCCGACCGTGTAGTTCCCCGAAGCGACATTGAAGACTCCAGAGATACTCTCGCTGGCTTCGATCGCCCGGATGTAAGCCGTCGCCGCATCCTCGATGCCAAGGATCGGCCGCCAGATAGTGGGGTTATTTACGGTGATTGTGTGATCCTTCATCGCGCTCTTGAACATCGCGTTGATGATGAGATCGAACCGCATACGCGGGCTGTAACCGGAGATTGTCCCTTTCCTCAGCGAGATCACCGAGAACTGAGCGTCCGCCAGATGCATGGCCGCCTGCTCGCCCTGGAGTTTGGAAATCCCATACGGATAGCTCGACGCCACTGGGCGGGTCTCATCGTACAGCTCATTCACCGTATACCCGTACACGGAACAGGAACAGGCATAGATGTATCTACGGACTCCGGCCTTCTTCGACACATACGCCAGGTAAGATGGCGCGGCTGCGTTAAAAATGAAATTCTTGGTCGGTGAGTACTCAGCCATGGGATCATTGGAAAGGCCCGCCAGGAAAATCACCTGATCGTAGGACTTCAGATCTTCGACCGAGAGCTGGAAGATGTCTTTGTGCAGCACGTCAACTTGGCGAGGCAGGTGGTTTCCAAACCAAAACAGATCCACAACATCCACCTTGTAGCCTCGGTCGAGCAGTTTCGGTATCAGGACGGAGCCGACATATCCCGCCCCACCGGCGATCAGCAGTTTCATATCCTTTTCCTCATGGTCTTAAATACCAATGGCTTGCTGGGCAAATAGCGGAACAAGCGACTTCTCCGGTAACCCGGGCCGGCCTTTTCGCCGATTCCGCAATACCGCGTTTCATTTGTTAAATGTGAAATGATCCGATTCGGGTCGAGCCAGCCATCGCTCGAGCGTCTGCGCTTGCGTGTCTTTCTCGGAAATGATGGGGGTTGCAACGGGCCACTCAATTCCAATTTGCGGGTCGTTCCAGCGGATGCCGGATTCCGCCTTTGAGTTGTAAAGGCCAGTGCATTTGTACTGGATCTCCGCCACGTCGGAAACGACGCAAAACCCTCGCGCGAAACCAGCTGGCGCCCAGACTTCGCGGCGATTCTCGGCAGACGCAACCACGCCGGCCCACTTGCCCAGTGTCGGCGAACCCTTTCGAATATCCACAGCGACGAGGAAAGCCTCTCCCACGGTGACGCGCATGAGTTTACCCATGGCCGGCTCCCACTGGAAGTGGAGGCCTCTCACGACATTCTTTGCCGATCGCGAGTGGTTATCTTGGACGAAGTTGTCGGGCAGGCCCATTTCCCTGAACTGGTCCTGCCGGAAGGTCTCCATAAAAAAACCGCGGCCATCCTGAAATACGTCCGGGACTAACACGACAACATCGGCAAGCGGCGTCGACTCTATCTTGATCTGCATATCAATCTGAGGAAATTCGGAAAAGCTACGGCAAGGGATCAAACCGGCTCATTCGATCCGGAGCCGCTGGCGGTGGAGGCGCATCGTAATGTCTTGCGGTCAATTCCCAAGTCTGGCCAGCCTGGCTTCGTTTTGCCTGGCCTAATGGAGCGATGCACCCGTTTCAGCACTTTTGCGACGTGTTGCGGCCCGCGAAGCCAGTTGTACCCGCCCTCCAGCTTCGCGCGGAACAGTTTCAGGTCGTCGTACACGTTGACCGGCACTCGCGGCAGGAAGAAGCGGTCGTGGTGGGGATGAGCCGTACCGATTACCGTCGATACACCATTCTCATATCCGTGCCTAGATAGCATCTCCCTCACGTGATTCACGAATGCGACGTTTCCTTGGGGAAACGCGAACGGATACGAGAATGACGTCACGGCCCTGCCGACCTGGTCCTCAATCATCTGCCGGGACCGACCGACCTCATCGTCGACTTCCTGCGTGCTTAAGAACTCCAGCTTCGGATGGGTGACGGTGTGGGACCCGATCTGCATTCCCCAGGACGCCGCATCCCGAACCTCGGCCCAGCTCATGTATTCCTTGTCCTCAAAGGTAAGCCGCTGGTTTCCAATCAAGCCCGACGGCAAGAACACTGTCGCGCTCAGCCCATACTCCCTCAGAATCGGACATGCCGCCGTATAGAAGTCCTCGTAACCGTCGTCGAACGTAATGACAACGAACCGTTCCGTCGTCAGCGAGTCTCCCGTCCACTGTGTCGCCGTTTTCAGGTCCACTGCGCGGTATCCGCTGTCGCGGAGATACTTCATCTGCTCCGCAAAGCGGCGGGGCGATGTCCGCGTCTCGAAGTACGGATGCACTCTCGACATTCCATCCTGAACGCCGTGGTACATCAGAATCGGGACTGGCTGCGCAAACGCCGCACCGAGCGTCCGCGCCAACGGGTGAAACAAGTATACGCTCGCCAGCCGGTCTAATCGAACATTCGGCATTACAGGTCTCTTTACGCTGTTCTACTACTACGCCCCAGCACGGGAAGCGAATACCCGCTTGCCAGCTTCCTTCTCGTAGACGAATGACTCCAGTTGCCGGACAACTTGCGTCAACTGGTCATCCTCCAACCCTGGGTACATGGGCAACGATAGGATCTGGCCCGCTGCCTTTTCGGAAACCGGAAAGTCGCCGGCCTTATATCCGAGGTGGGCGCAAGCCTTCTGCAGGTGGATCGGAACCGGATAGTGGATTCCGGAGCCGATACCAGCGTTCGCCAAATGTTGCTGCAGGCCATCGCGGTTGTCAGCACGGACGACGAACAGATGGTACACTGCCTTGGACCCGCGTGGCTCATGGGGCAGGCCGATGCTCTCGCCGATTGCGCCGATCTGTTCGCGATACCGGGATGCACATTCCCGGCGTTGCTCGTTCCAGCGGGCTAAATGCTCCAACTTGACCTTCAAGATGCCCGCCTGTAGCGCGTCCAGGCGGCCGTTGTATCCCTCGATGTCGTGATAGTACTTCTGTGCTTGCCCGTGATCGCGAAGCATCCGGATCTTCTTCGCGAGCCTCGCGTCGTTGGTCGTTACCGCCCCAGCCTCGCCGCATGCTCCCAGGTTCTTGCCGGGATAGAAGCTAAATGCGGCAGCGCGCCCCATCGTCCCAGCCTTCCTCCAGCGGCCTTCCTTCTTCGAGAAGTACTCGGCGCCATGAGCCTGACAGGCATCCTCCACAACGGTCAGGTTGTACCGGTCCGCCAGATTCAAGATGGAATCCATGTCGGCAGTCTGGCCGTATAGGTGCACGGGAACGATTGCCGTCACGCGATTTCCACTCTTTCGGTCGATTAGGTGACCTGTGTCGCCGTTAACAAAGCACTCGCCTTCGAGGTACTCCTGGAGCTTGCGAGGGTCCATGTTATACGTCTGCTCGTCAACATCCACGAATTCCGGCCGAGCACCGGCCTGCGCAATGGCCTCCGTGGTCGCAATGAATGTGTTCGGAACGGTGACTACTATGTCCCCGGTCTCGATCCCTGCCGCGATCAGAGCGAACCTCAACGCGTCCGTACCGCTCGCAACCCCGACGCAGTGGCGGGTGTCGCAGAATCTAGCGAACTCTCGCTCAAAACCTTCCACCATCGGTCCGCCGATGAAGCCTGCGCTGCCCAAGGCATTTGCAAACACCTCACACAGTTCCTCTCGTAACTGCCGATGCGGCGTAATAAGATCCAATAAAGGAATCGTACTTTTCTCGCTCATTCAGTCCCCCGAAATGCTTTTAACGCCAGGGTCCTCAAAACCCGGGCTGGGTTCCCCGCAACAATCGTGTCGGCGGGAACACTCTTAGTCACGACACTGCCGGCGCCGACGATAGCACGTTCACCCACGACCACATTCGACAAGATAGTGGCCCCGGATCCAATGGACGCCCCTTTCTTGATAACGGTCTTCTCCACCTTCCAGTCCGCCTCCGTTTGTAAGCCTCCTTCGGCGGTGGTGGCGCGAGGATAGCTATCGTTGATGAACATAACGCCATGCCCTATGAACACGCCCTCTTCGATCGTGACCCCTTCGCAGATAAAGGTGTGGCTGGATATCTTGCAGTCTTTCCCGATGCTTGCGTTCTTCTGGACCTCGACAAAAGCGCCAATCTTCGTGTTGTCGCCAACCTCACAGCCGTAAAGGTTAATGAACCTGGAGAACTTCACATTCTTGCCAAGCTTCACGTCCGGCGCAATGCACAGATAGTCGCTCATAGACGCACCGCGGTACCCTTATCTGCGAGCGATCGGTCTGCCGCTTCCAGCAGCTTGACTACGCGCAAGCCGGCGAGTCCGTCGTTGAAGGGCGTCTCGTCGAGCGTAATGCACTTGATGAAGTACTGGATTTCCGAGGCCAGCGCTTCGGTTTGCTCGACTTTAGGTGCCCACATGTCGCCCGTCCGATAACTCACGAGCACATCGTAAACGCCCTGGCGGCTCTTGATCTCCACGCCCTTGTCGTATACCTTGATCTTTTCATCTGCGTCCAAGTCGTTCCACACAACCATCTTTTTTTCGCCTCCCAAGAGGGTCGTGCGGACCTTGACCGGCGACAGCCAATTCACATTGAAATGCGCGATCACGTTGTCGCTGAAATAGATGGTGATATACGCGACGTCCTGATGGCTGTTGAGATGCTTCTGCCCGGTTGCGGCCAGAAACTCCGGTTTCGATTTCACGAGGTGGTCCATGATCGAAAGGTCGTGAGGCGCAAGATCCCAGATGACATTAATATCGTGCTGAAACAGGCCCAAGTTCACTCTGGTGGAATCGTAATAGTAGAGTTGCCCCAGAGTGCCGTCGTCGATGAGTTGCCCAATTTTCTTGACCGCTCCCGTGAACAGGAAGGTGTGATCGACCATGATCGTCAGGTGTTTCCTGGCGGCCAACTCGATCAACTCTTCCGCTTGCGCAGCGGTCGACGTAAAGGGCTTCTCGACAAAGACATGCTTGCCGTTTTCCAGGGCTGCCTTAGCCAACTCGAAGTGGGTCCAAACCGGCGTGATCACAGCGACGGCATCGATCTGCGGCGACCGCAGCACTTCGGAGGCGTCGCACGTTACCTGCACGCCGGGATAGGCGTGCTGGATCCGCCGGTGGACGGTAGGATTCTGGTCGCAGATTACTGAGACCTCGCAACCGTCGGCGGCGTGGAAATTGCGCGCGATCTGCGGTCCCCAGTAGCCATAACCGATAATGCCGACTCGGATCATTGTCATTCCACTGTTAGCAGGCGCCAGATCCGGAGATGACCGCTAGAGGCGTTCGGAGGAGAATCTTGACATCGAGCCACAACGACCATGACCTGGCGTACCTGATGTCCATACGAACCATTTCATCGAACTTCACCCGGCTTCGGCCTTCAACTTGCCATAGGCCAGTTATCCCCGGCTTCATCGCCATGAGACGCTCCTTATGCCACAAGTGGTAGCACTTGAATTCATACATTACCGGGGGCCGCGGCCCAACCAAGGACATTTCGCCGCTCAAGACATTGAGCAATTGCGGCAGTTCGTCCAGGCTGGTTTTTCGTAGGAATTGCCCCACGCGCGTGATTCTCGGATCCGCCGTCAACTTGTATCGCTTTCGCTGGTCCGGTCCGTCCTGTTCCGTGCCTTCGGCGCCAGCGATAAACCGCTTCACGTAATGCTCATGGATTGCGTGGTTGTTTCCGACGTACATGGATCTGAATTTCAGGAACGTGAACTTCCTTCCGTACTGGCCTAGCCTGACCTGCCGGAAGAGGATGGGGCCCTTCGATGTCAGCTTGATTGCGATGGCAATTGTGGCCAGTATTGGGAGACAGAGCGCCAGGACGGTCAGGCTACCTGCAATATCCATCAGCCTCTTTAGGACGGCGGCGACCTGCTTCGTCTTGGTGCCTCGCACCAGTTCCAAGTGTAAGGTCGAGTTGGCTGGCCCATCAGGGCCATCGTTGTCCCAATCTTCGGGGAAGACGTGGAAAGAGAGACTAATCTCGTTCATTTGTTCGACACTCAGGGCGCCGTATAGAGCGGCGGTGACTTTAGCCGACAGGGCCTTCACTACCGTTTGATTGTCGTCGCCGCCGATCTCCGTGAAGATGACCCCGAGAGCGAATTCTCGCCCATACCACCCTTTAATGTCCGTGTCGCGGGTTGCCTGCGATAGCGCCCGCCAAACCTGCTCGATGACCACTTCTGAGTTGCCTTCCTTCAGCAGCTTGCCGGATTCGAGGAGCATTAACACAAAACGCCGATGGGAACGCTCGGTTCTTTTGCGTTCTAGCCTGAGCAACCGCATGAAAAGCTCTTGGGGAAGCACATCGAAGCCCTGAGGTTCATCCGGGGCGGAGAATAGTCGTGATGGTGGCGGGTACGTTGGTCTAAGACGAGAGATATTGTTTAGCACAAGTTCACCCTTGGTATCGATTCAGAAAGGTATTGATGCCTCGCTCCGTCGCTTGAAACAGAGCCGGGATGTCAGCGAAGGCCTTCGCCGGGCGCTGGGAACCCTTGCCTACGTGGGCAGAGAAGCTGCTACTAGTGAGGGTCGGATTTGGGTCGCCATGGGACGCCCGCTCGCGTCGAGCGGCGCGATCCAGTCGCGGTCGATTTCCACCGCTACGGACCTTTTCAAAAGAGTCACCGAGACAACGACTCGGCATCGCTTGCGAGCCTCGACAAGGAAGCCTTCCAGGCCAGCCAGAGGCCCCTCCTCAACGCGCACTCGCTGCCCAGCCTCCAAGAATGGCCACGGCTCAGCCGACAGGCCCGAAGATACGGCATTTTGAATCGCGAGGATCTCTACGTCATCGATGGGCACGGGAATCTTTCCGATGCCCACAAAGTGGAGGACGCCCGGTATGGTCAGTAGTGGCAGCCGGTGCCGCGGGTCCAATCGGCAAAACACGTACCCCGGGAAGAGCGGGAACTCAACCGCTTTTACGCGATCCGACCATCGCCGGCGGGATCGGTAAAACGGCAAGAACTCTTCGAACCCCTTGCTGTGCGCAATCGTGGAGACAACCCTTTCATGGCGCGACTTCACGTGAAGAGCGAACCACTGTTCCGTGATCGAACCGACCGTTATTTCGGTATTCATGACGTCTTCAAAACGGCTTTTCGGGCAAGCTACCGCTTTTTGGGTCCCAGTCCACGGGATTCACTTTGTGTTTCCGTGCCACGGACCTAGGCCCTATCCGGTGTCCCCAAAGGGCAAGGGCATTCCGAATGCCACATCGGTTATGAAATGTTGTAGGTTTGTTTTCCACCAGTTAGGAGCGGACCCCACTTTCGTCCGTCTGCGCGCCCGCTCGATGTATACCGACGATTCGGACTTGCTCCAAATTAGTGAGACGAATGCACTCCCCGCGCGCAGGCGGAGCTGGATATCAACTGCCGAGCAAGAGACTGCGAGGCCAGTCGCCAGGATCGCCGGCTTCCATACCGCTTGCCGGCCGCTCGGACCCGCCATCTATGCCTTTGCAACGGCTTCCAATGGTTAGGCACGCGAGCTTAACCATCGGACGCCTTGTTTTATCGTTCTCGCTCCTGCCTATAATGAGGAGGATTTGATCGCAAATCTTTCGCCTTCCCGACTGTTCCATCGAAGGTTTTGGCAGTCGGCAAAGGATAGACCGAAGTGGATTTGTGCGCTTGTCCGGTTTTCGTCCTTGCGTCTGAACGCCGGGGCTTGTGTTGTCTCGGAAGCCGTGCAAACTGGTCCCGTATGGGCTATTGAAAGGGCGGGAAGAGAATTGAGGAGGATGCTCTCGATGCGCAGAGTTTTTTGGACAATTCTAGGCGTTGGTTTGTACCTGGTGTCGATTCCCGCGTGGGCCCAGACCGCCTGTAATCTGGTTACCTCCAGCGGGACGCCCACCCAAAGCGACGTCAATGCGGCGATCAACATGGCGATCGGTGCGTCACCCTGCACCGCCAACATCATGGGAGCAAATGTCTGCAATGTCGTTGTCGTCCAGCGAGTCGTCAACGCCGCGATGGGTCAACCTTGCATCGTGGGTACGCACAGCGTGACCGTATCCTGGGCCGCTGCTGCCCCAGGAACGTATCCCATTGCCGGCTACAACGTTTTTCGCTCAACCACGAACGGCAGTTATGTGCAGATCAACCCTGCCCTGGTGACGAGTTCTCTCTCCTACACCGATGGTGCCGTCTCGAATAGTTCGACATACTATTATGTAATCGCGGCTGTGGACACGCAGGGCAACCAGAGCGCGTATTCCACGTGGGTTACGGCGGGCATACCATCGTCTTAGCGTGTTGAATGTTGTGGGATGCTTGTTGCGGCTTGGCGGTCTGAATCTTGGCGCCAGGGGTATTCTGGAAGCCGTTGGATAAGCTGGCGGAGTGCAGGTACGTTTCTGTCGTTTCCCCACAAGTTGCTGTTCGGCCAGAGTTTACAGCTTTGTGCTGCGAGGAGGCGGCTGGAAAATCGGTGACAATCCAGCTATCTCTTAGATCCCTGGCTGCGTAATTCGCCACGATAGCGGCAGCGAAGATCGCCGGGGCCGACATACCCCTTCCCGGCACGACGACCCCACCGCTGCCAGTGAACGACCGCACCTTTCCTCCCTCGGATAGTGGATAACGATTGCTCCGCCAAACGAGTATCCCGATTTGGCTGACCAGCCGGCGATGATCGGTCCTCAGCCTAACACCAAAGTCCGTTCGGTAATCGCTGTTCGTGACATCAGGGCGTATCTTCCGGCTGCGACCGTTCCCGGCGTGATTTGAGACTGGGTTGATTACTGGGCGGCCTCAATTGCAATCGCGACCGTGTTACTGATGATCGTGTTTCCGCTGGAATCCTCTGTCTGGACGACAACTGGGACACTGTCGCCGGGAGCAACGCCGGCTGGCACTGTCACGTCGATCTGATAGACACCCGCCATTCCGGCCATTGGTTGGACTTGGCTCGCCGTCGTCGAGACACCCCCAATGGAAATCCTCAGCGATGGGCTGTCTTCGAGTCCGGCTCCGCTGGCCAGGATCGAGATCGTGTCACCCGGTTCCACGGGCTGACCGCTGTTCAGATAGCTGCGCGGCGCGGCAAGCAGAGCCGTGCCGGCAAGCATCACCATTCCTTGACCTTGCCCTGAGCCGTCCGCGGAATAGATTCCCAGCGTAACCTTCTGATTGGCGGGGATCGCGTTGGATGCCACACCATCGATCTGGGCCGAAATCGCCAGCTCCCCTCCTGCTAGCGCGGCGGGGCAGATGAAGTCGACTCGGGTCGGCGCAGCATACACCACGGGAGCCGGGCTGCCATTCACATTCACCTGGGCACCGGCGAGTTGCGACGACCTCGCAGTTTGATCTGAAGCCGGCTGGGTGCCCGTTGAGAGCCACCGGCCTATGAGGCTTGCCACCGAACCCGGAGTGCAACTCATCGAGGCTGGACGGTTTAGAATCTTGATCCCGGAAAGTGTGACCTGTGAGATCTGGCTAGCGGCGTTTCGAAGGTCTGTGATCACTGGCCGCCCCGGATCGGCTTCGATCCTCACGAAACCGGTAGAGGCATGGTTCTCCGAATCGGTAGCGGTGAACGCAACCTCGTATCCCTCCAACGGGGCTGACCGGTAAAGCTGGTCGGCGACAGGGGGTGGTGCCTCCGGCGTCCAGGAGAATCCGCCGGTGGCGGGATCAAACGAGGCGCCGGGCGGCAGGTTGGCCGCCGACAACACCAACTGTAATCGGCCCGGATCCACGGCCGAAAACCTGAAGGCCATCGGCTCTCCAAACGCAGCCAGTTGCCGGCCAGGCAGGTTGAGGACCGGTGCGGTGGCCGGTGTTACCACTACCGAATCCGTCACCACCGTCTGTCCAAACTGCACGGACACAATCGACGACTGCTGCCCGGCCAAGGGCGTCGTGAAGACCTCGAAACTGAGTTGCGCCTGCCCGGGACGCGTCGGGAACGGACTGGGAAACTCGAAACTTGTGTTGTTGCTCGTGGCGGCCAGCAGGGCCACCTGAGGAACATTTGGCGTGTTCATACCGATCGTGCAGGTGAAGAAACTGCCGGCTGGGACCGTCTGAGGCGCGCAGGAAAGGCCCGTGGGACGGATGCCAGTGATCGGCACGCTGGTCGTTGCCGACGCCCCTGTCGCCGACGCAGTGATCTGGACCTGCACGTCCTGGTCGGACGATGTTACACTTGCAACGAACTGGGTTTCCTGGGCGCCAGCGGGGATGACAATCTGGGCCGGAACTTGTACGCGCGAAGTGTTCGCCTGAAGGCCGACGGTCGTACCGCCCGCCGGCGCACTCTCAGCGGACCAAACCGTGCAGTTAAGCCTGCCGGCTCCGGTGAGATCCGGATGGCAGACAATCGACCAGGACGAGCCCTGTGAAGCTTGCAAGCTGATCCACGCACTCTCCGACGTTCCGTTCAATAAGGCCGTCACGATAGCCGTCTGGTCACTGGAAACGGCGCCGGCGCTGGCCGTAAAGCTCGCGGCAGTGGAACCGGCGGGGACGATCACAGACGGCGGAACCGTCAGCGCCGCGGCATTGCTCGATAGTGCCACTGCCACGCCGCCAGCGCCCGCCGAGCTCGATAGCGTAACCGTGCACGTGGAGGTCCCACCCGCGGCCAGACTCGTCGGTGTGCAGGATAAAGAACCCACGAAAACGGGCGCCACAAGCGATATAGTCATCTGCGAACTGCCGTTATACGAAGCCGTCACCACTGCCATCTGGTTCGTAGTGAATGTGCCCGCTGTGGCTATCAAGTTCGCCTCGGTCGCGCCCGCCGCCACGTTTACGGTTGCGGGAACTGTCAGTGCCGCCGCGCTACTCGATAGCGTCACTGTGATTCCGCCCGAACTAGCGGCCTGTGACAGAGTTACCGTACAGGCGGCCGTGGCTCCCGGAGTAAGGCTTGCCGGATTGCAGGACACCTGGCTAACCTTGGTCGGTGCCACCAGCAGTAGCGACGCCGTCTGCGAACTGCCGTTGTAAGTGGCCGTCACAACCACCGTCTGGTTACTCGATACCGTACTGGCTGAACCCGTGAAACTGGCTGTACCGGAGCCGCTCGAAACTGTCACCGAGCCAGGAACGGTAAATGCCGCTGCGTTGCTTGAGAGCGTCACCGACGCTCCGCCCGTGCCGGCCGTCTTCAATAATGTCACGACACAGGTCGATGTGCCACCTGAACTGAGGCTCGTCGGAGCGCACGCCAACGAGCTCAAGGCCGGCGCTATGGATACCAGCGCCAGAGTCTGCGTTTGGGAGCTGCCATTCAGTGAGGCCGTGATGACAGCCGTCTGGTCGGCGGAGATCGCGCCCGCCGTCGCCGTGAAGCTGGCCGATATTGCGCCCGATGCCACGTTCACTGAGGCCGGAACCGTCAGGGCCGCAGCGCTGCTCGATAGAGTAACGGTGATCCCGCTCGAGCCAGCCGCTTGCGACAGTGTGACCGTGCAGGCCGATGTTCCGCCCAAACTCAAGCTCGTCGGGCTGCACGACACCAGGCTGACGGTCGTGTTTGGCACCACCAGTGAGATCGACGCCGTCTTGGAGCTGCCGTTGTACGAGGCCGTGACTACAGCCGACTGGCTCGCTGTAATCGTACCCGCCGTCGCCGTGAAGCTGGCCGATATCGCGCCCGATGCCACGTTCACCGAGGAAGGAACCGTCAGTGCCGCGACGCTGCTCGATAGAGTAACGGTGATCCCGCTCGAGCCAGCCGCTTGCGACAGTGTGACCATGCAGGCCGATGCTCCGCCCGAGCTCAAGCCAGTCGGGCTGCACGACACCAGGCTGACGGTCGTGTTTGGCGCAACCAGTGAGATGGACGCCGTCTTGGAGCTGCCGTTGTACGAGGCCGTGACGACGGCCGACTGGCTCGCTGTAATCGTACCCGCCGTCGCCGTGAAGCTCGCCGAGGCCGCGCCCGATGCCACGTTCACCGATGCAGGTACAGAGAACTCACTGGCACCACTGGAAAGGTCGACCGTAGCGCCGCCGGCCGGTGCCGGCTGGTTGAGCGAAGCTGCGCAGGTTGACGAAGCACCGCTGGTGAGCGATGTAGGGTTGCACGAAAGCCCAGTCAACGCCGGCAACGAGACCGGCGGCGATGAGAGAGTGACGGTTCCGCCCGTGCCGGTCATCGAAAGTTGGCCTCCAGCGGAGCTCGTGGCCAGCGGTTCGGTCAGTCCGACCGGCGTGGTGACCGCCGAGGTCGTCATCGTGACGGTAATCACAGCAACAACCCCGTTTTGTATCGGCGTCCCGTTGAACCCTGACAGCAGGCATGTATTGGAACCGGCGCTTGAGAAGCAGCTAATAGTCTTCCCCGCTGCGGTCACGCTGGCGCCCGAGACGGCGGTGATGGAGGAAACATTACCGGCCGAATAGGTCAGCGTCCACTGGAGTCCCGTCGGCTCGCTTTCCGCCTGAGAGTTCAAAGACAAGTTCAGCGCGACGGTTCCGCCCGGGGCAGCAGTGGCTGAAGATAGTGTCAGCGTGTCCTGTGCGAGCGCCATACCTGGCACGATTGCGAGGACAACAGTCAGAAACAACCCGCACCCCACGGGGTGCAGCAGTCTCTTTTCACGGACCTTACTGTGCAAGTGGTCAACCTCCAGATCTTGGGTGCCACATGCACCTGGCTCAAGCGTGCACGTGGCGCGCGCGGCTGCTCGCCAGCTGGCCAACTCTAAAATCTATTCTGAACCCTTTATCCTCAAAACTGTCGTTTGGAGATTCTCTGCACTGCTGCGGTTCTCCCCAAAAACGCCGACCAACGCAGGATTGGAGAATCCCGGACGGCGCACGCCACGCCGAGTGCCGCTTGGCCTGGCACAGAGCTGACTGATTACGAGGCACACGACACCCCGAAACACCGAATCGAATTGCTGAAGCTTCAGCACTGCAACTGGAGTGCCAGCACTCATTGGTTGGCGATTCAAGGAGTTCATTCCATCAGTCGAGTTTTCGAGCGCGTTTTACATTGTCAAATACCCAGGACCAGGAAGTTTTTTCATGAGTTGCAGGGCCGCGTATCTCGCTGGCGTCCGGCCGCTGTCACATCGACCACGAGCCGCCAAAGACTCCGATGGAGAACACGAAGACGCTTGCCTGTGCGTTCAGCAGAGATCCGCGTCAAGTCGATCATGCAACCGGCGCGTTCGCGCGGCGGCCTGCCGGACCGCACCCAAGTTTACAAGTGAAACGTCTGCTCGGTTGGCTTCCCGCGCCAGGAGCGTCTTCGGCCGTCTTAGGTCATGACCGCTCGGCCTCAGGCCTGTCCGGTGACCTCACTCGGCTCTTGCGCAACTGGCAACACACGCCGGCTATCGATCCTGGTTTATAGGATTTGCAGAATAACGGCTCCAAAATGCTGAAAATAACTCGAATGAGCTTGATCCTGATCCTGAAATTAACTACTGGCGAAGTGGTAGTAAGTGTTGCAAGTGGTCGCAAACAAAGCGCCCCACCAAAGACATCTACCTTGGTCGTGCACCTTCGGAGGGCTTTTGGGTACTAACTATTCACAGTCTGGTTAAACACGGATTCAGTCGACTATATTCAGATCGTAAACGTAAGGGAATCCAGTTAACCGAAATGCCAAAAAATTCCGCGAAGCAGCGGATCGCTTTGTTCCTGTTCTGCTTCCTCCCCGGCAGCATTGCCTTGAGCCAAACATCATCTCTGAGCCTCTCGTCCGGTTCCGCCGTTGAGGGTGGCTCTGTGTCGCTCAACCTCTCATTGAGCGGCAGCGGCGGTGCACCTGCCGATTCGCAATGGACGCTGGGCTTTGTTCCGAGCGATGCTACGTCCGTCGTGGTCGCCCCCGGAGCAGCGCTTACCAGTGCGGGCAAGACCCTCACCTGCAATTCCGCTTCCGGATCGGTGACCTGTGCGGCAACCGGGACGACCGATTCCACAATCGGCAACGGCGTGGTCGCTACGGTTACCGTCACCCTCTCCCCGGCAACCAGCGGTTCTTCCGTGCCCATCGCGGTCAGCAATCCCGAGGCGGCTTGGGCGAGTGGCGCCACCGATGCCCTATCGGCGACGGCGGGCATAGTCACGGTGCAGAATTGGCAACCGGGGTTATCTTCGCTGCAGTGCTCGCCCACCAGCCTTGCTGCAGGCGCCAAGACCACTTGTACGGTCACGCTAGCTCAGGCGGCTCCGAGCGGAGCCACCGTAGTATCCCTGTCCAGCAACAGCACCACCTTACCCGTGGCGGCGTCGGTCACCATACCGGCCGGGTCAACTTCAGCCACTTTCACCGCTACCGCTGGCGCTTGCAGCTCGAACCAAACCGCAACGATTACGGCAAAGCTGAACGGCGTTTCCAAGACAGCGAGCATCAGCTTAGTCGCTCCGGTCCTGGTCTCTTCGCTCAGTTGTAGCCCCACCAGCCTAGGGCAGAATTCCTCCAGCACGTGCACGGTCACGCTGACTCAGGTAGCGCCCACCGGCGGCGCCAGCGTTGCGCTGT
>CAZFOP010000002.1:0-42821 GCA_964520085.1 uncultured Solibacteraceae bacterium
ATCGTGCGGCGTCATCTCCTGGAATTTGGCGGACCGCGTGATGGAGGTTCCGGCGCAACGCGAGATCGTCTACCGGATACTCCAAAGTGCGGAGGGAGCACGCCTTCGCGCGATTGCAACGCTAGGAGAGCAAAGCCACCGGACGGCAAAAGCGATCGCTTGGATCAGGACCAACTATGCGAAGCCGCTCCGGGTGGAAGACCTCGCGGAAATCGCGGGCATGGGCGTCTCCACGCTACACCATCATTTCCGGGTGCTCACCGCCGTGAGTCCTCTTCAGTATCAGAAACAGCTTCGGTTGCAGGCAGCGCGGGGACGCATGCTCATGGATGGTCTGGACGCCGCCAGTGCGGCCTTTGAGGTCGGATACGAAAGCGCCAGCCAATTCAACCGCGAATACAGCCGGTTCTTCGGCCAACCACCGATGCGGAATATTCGCTCTCTTCGCTCGCCAAGCGCTCCGCCGCTGGAGTCGGTCGGCAGTCGGTAGACGTGTTTCGATCGTGCCGCGAACAAGCTCGCCATCGTCTGGCGAGTCTCAGCGCGGGTGAGTGACTGCCGATAAACCTGGATTCCGAAGTCACTTTCGGCCACGTTGCATTCCCGCAGCGAAGCACCATGAAACAACAGGTCATGTATCGCGGCACGGCGTCAGCCTTGCCCCTATTTGACCAACACCCCCACCCGATAAGAATGCCTAAGTCTGGGACTGAAGAGTCCCGGGTCTGGAGTTTCTAAATGTGAGAGTTCGGCGGCACTTGGCCGTGGCAACCCAATCGTGGCATCTTGTATCGGAGCGCGGCTTTAAGAAGCAGTATGAGGATTGTCTCGCCGAGGTTCACGAGCTGCGATCGCTCACGAGGCTGCTACCCAGATCGTTCGTTGCGTTCGCGGCGAACCCTCCCAGTTGCTATGGCAAGTCGTTCTTCAAAGAACACCTTGATGCGACCCTCGTACATGCGACGGAGCGAGAGAAGCTTCGCACTTCGCTTGCCCCTAATCGCAGCTAACACGTGGTCGCAGCAAAGGCGCCTATACAGACTATCCCGGACACGCTGGCCTGAGACGGCGTTCCAGGAGATCGCTGCTCCCGTCGAGGCCAGGACCGTTCGTAGCGGAACACAACTGGACTTCGGGTTTCAGACGGTCGACTTCTACGGGTCGCGCGTCACCCGATCGAGTGGCAAGCGTCGGAATTGGGGACTTTGGCGAGCGGTCGGCAACCTTGGCATGGTTGACCCACGGGATGCGGCCCACCACAATCAGTAAAGGAGACGGATATGAGTTTCGGGAATTTGCAGTGGCTTTTCCCGATTGTGGTCACTCTGCACAACGCGGAAGAAGCCTTATGGTTTCCGGATTGGACGAGACGAGCTGGTCGTTGGCATGCCCCCGTTGCACCGGGTGTCTTCCGTTTTGCCGTTGCGGTCTTCACAGTCCTGGCTTTCGGTGTCACCTGGCTGAGCGCCATATCGGGCAAACAGACGGTCTGGACCTACCTGACTTTTGGGTATATGGTCGGCGTGTTGGCCAATGTGCTGATTCCGCACGTCGCAGTCTCAGTGGTAACGCGCAGATACATGCCGGGTGTTGCGACGGCCGTGGCGCTGAACCTACCGGCGCTATCGCTGCTGGTCGTCTTAGCCCTCAGAGAGGGGTACGTTTCTGGCTGGAAGGCCGTAGCGTACTCCGTAAGCGTGACCAGTATCGGGCTGCTGTCCATCCCGGCGCTGTTCAAATTGGGAAAGATCCTAAACCTGTGACCATGGTCCGCTGGGTGGCGTCCCTTTGCACGTGGCGCAATTTCGCAAAGCGGATCGTTTGCGAAGGCCGAAGACCCTCTCGTACAAGTGCCGTCGGCCCGAAACTCCCTGGATACGGCGTTCTGGGAGATCACTCCCGCAAGGCCCCGCTCACGCCACTTGCCCGCGGCGCGATGAATCGCTGGCTGGGTGACCGGCGGGAACACACATCGGGGAGTTGGTCTGAGCGTTTTCAATATTGCCCGTGACCGCGTCTCAACACCTACCCCAGCGTCACAATCGTTGCGCCCCAGCCGTCGGCGCGTCAGAGATCTGCCGCAACGCCTTGGCGGCGAGGGTCCGTGCAAAGCCGACTCGTGACTCGCCGCGCGCGGCAACCGCGTAGGGCCCGATTCCGTTCGGCCGATTCCCTGTCGAGCGATCCCCGTGCGCCGAAAGAAGGGCCACTCTCACCCGCGGCCGAATGATCCAGCGTGTGTTGCGCCAGACTTTCCGGATTAGTCCTGTCAATTCCCGGTCCACTCCGCCGACCCACCGTCGGACGCATGACCAGGTGCTGGACGTGAGCGGCGTGTCACGGGAGGAATCCTGGCGCGGCCCAAGCAACGCTCCGCCATCGCGTTGGCTATTGGTTCCAGGCGAATGCCAATCGCCTGCGGCAGCGAGAGGGAAAGCGGCCTGGCTGAGGAAATCAGAGCAGCAGCTATGTTTAGCCGAAACCGATTACTCCCTGTGCTAAGATCTCCATAGTTTCGGGAGGATTGACGTGCGAATGCTGCGCTACCTACTGCCCATTCTGGCCGCCGCTTGTTCGGCATCTGGCCAGACCTACACCATCAGAACATTCGCCGGTGGCGGACTGCCGGTCAACGTGGCGGGCCTTTCCGCCAGTTTGGGCCTCGTCGAAGGGGTTGCGGTAGACTCGCACGGCAATGTTTTCATCGCGGCGACGAACTACAACGTCGTGCTGCGGCTGGATGCCGCATCGGGCATGTTGACCCTGTTTGCGGGAAATGGAACCGCCGGCTTCAGCGGCGACGGCGGACCGGCCACCAGCGCCCAATTGTCGGCCCCCTGCGGTATCGCCGTGGACGCCGCGGGCAACCTTTACATCCCGGATCCCGGCAATAACCGCATTCGCAAATTCTCGAACGGAGTGATTACCACGGTAGCGGGGAATGGGACTAGCGGTTACAGTGGCGACAACGGCCCGGCCACCAGCGCGGAGTTGAGCGGCCCCGGCGCCGTGGCATTGGACGCCGCGGGCAACCTGTACATCGCGGACGCGGGCAACAAGGTCATTCGCAAGGTTTCGAACGGAGTCATCGCGACGGTGGCGGGCGGCGGAAGCGGGTGCACGCAACAGACGGATTCGCTGGGCGATGGGTGTCCGGCCACCGGCGCTCCGCTGAGCGATCCCACGGGCGTCGCTGTGGACACGGCAGGCAACGTCTACATCGCCGACGCCAATTACAGCGTCGTTCGCAAGGTCTCCAACGGAATCATTACGACTGTGGCGGGTGGTGGGAACCTGTGCACGCAGAGGACGGACGTGATGGGTGACGGATGCCCGGCTACCGCCGCCCGGCTGAATGAACCTGGGGGCATCGTGCTGGACGGCACCGGCAACCTTTACATCGCGGACGGTTCCAGCATCCGTCTGGTTACCGCCTCTGCTGGCGTGATCACTACCGTGGCAGGCGCGGGGACGACCGGTTTCGGCGGCGACAATGGCCCGGCAACCAGCGCCCAATTGTGGAACGCCGACAGCATCGCGCTGGACGCCGCCGGCGACCTATACATCGGAGATCAATGGAACATGCGCGTTCGCAAAGTCTCTGGTGGGATCATCACCACCATTGCCGGAAATGGGAACGCGGATGCCGGCGACGGCGGCCCGGCTGATGGCGCGCAGTTGGATACGCCCTCGGGCATTGCCGTGGATGGCGGAGGCGACGTTTTCATCGGGGACAATATCGACGCCCGCATCCGCGAAGTCTCTAATGGGATGATTACTACCGCGGCGAGGGTGGGTGTTCCGTGGGGCATTGCCGTGGACGCCGCCGGCGACCTTTTCGCCACCCAGGGGAGTACGATTGTCGAAGTCACCAGAGGCGTGGTGACAACCGTTGCGGGCGGGGGAATGCCCAACTCTCTTGGCGACAATGGGCCCGCCACCAAGGCTTACCTGACCCTCCCGTACGGCGTAGCTGTCGACTCCGCCGGCGACCTCTACATCGCGGACACTTTCAACAACCGGATTCGCAAGGTCACGAGCGGAATCATCACCACGGTGGTAGGATGCAACCTGAATTGCGAACTGGGGGATGGCGGCCCAGCCTCCAGCACGACCTTATCCGGCCCCATGGGGGTCATGGTAGATGCGTCGGACCGCTTGTACATCGCCGATACGAACAACAATCGTGTACGGATGGTATCCAACGGAATCATCACTACGGTGGCAGGGAGCGCTTACCTCCCCGGGTTCGGAGGCGATGGCGGGCCGGCCACCAGCGCCCAGTTGAACTCTCCTTGGGGACTGGCGTCGGACTCGCTGGGAAGCCTCTATATCGCGGACAGAGGCAACGCCGTCATCCGCAGAGTTTCCGGCGGGGTCATCACGACCATTGCGGGCGGAGGAACGGAGTATGGCGAAAACATTCCGGCCACCAGCGCGCAGATCGGTTACCCTGATGGAATCGCCGTGGACTCGGATGGCAATGTATACATCACGGACGGCGCCAGCAATCGCGTTCACATGCTGGTGCCTTCCGGCACGCCCTGCGCGTTTGCGGTCGATCCGGCATCGTTGGCGGACGTGGCGAGCGCAGGCAACAGTCTCGTGGTCAACGTGCAGACGGCTTCCGGTTGCGCGTGGGCAGTGCAGAGCCTGCCGGATTGGATCACTATCTCCGGTAACCCGCTTGGCTCCGGGCCCGGTTCCGCCACGCTGGTGGTGGCTCCGAATGCGGGCTCGGCGCGCTCCGGCACGGTCTCCATCGCCGGCATCCCGGCTCCGATTGCGCAGGCGGGCGCACCTTTGTCGATCGCCGTGGGCGGCGTGGTGAACGACGCCAGCTATACGGCGCCGGTGGCGCCAGGCAGCATCGCCGCGGCATTCGGGGCTTTCCCGTTGACCGCGCCCGTCATCGGCACGACGTGGCCGACGAGCATCTCGGGCCTATCCCTTCAGTTCGGCGATGGTAAGCTGGCGCCGCTGTTCTTCGCCTCCGGAGGGCAGGTGAATTTTCAGGTTCCGTGGGAATTGGCCGGACAATCCGGAAGCACCGTGACTGCTACGTTGAATGGCCAGACCGGCCCCGCGCAGACAGTGAGCCTGGCGCCATACGCACCGGCTATCTTCGCCGTCAACGGCCAGGGTACCGGACAGGGAGCGATCATCGACGCGCAATCTTATGCTCTTGTCGATTCGGCTCACCCGGCGACGGCTGGCAGTTCCTACATCTCGATCTACTGCACGGGCCTGGGCGCAGTGACGAACCAGCCGGCAACAGGCGAACCAGCGTCAAGCAGTCCGCTCTCCAAGACGCCCTCCACTCCGATCGTGACCATCGGCGGAGTGTCGGCCACCGTATCGTTCTCCGGCCTGGCGCCAGGCTTTGTGGGCCTCTACCAGGTAAACGCGCTGGTGCCCGCGGGATCGGCAAAGGGAAGCAGCGTGCCGGTTTCGATCACGCTTCTCAACGCGACCTCGAACACGGTCGCCATCGCCGTTCAGTAACACGTCGCGCTGATGCTCTTTCCTGACCGTCACTGTGCGCCCTGGGCCGGCGGAGAGAGGGGGACGCAGATAACCTAATTGGCACGTCGTCACGGATCAGTCTCGTGAGGCCCCGCTCACGCCACTTGCCCGCGGCGCGATAAATAGCCGGCTGAGTGACCCGCGGGAACACACATCGGGGAAATGGTCTGGCATTTCCAGTATTGCCCGCGACCGCGTCTCAATGCCTACCCCAGTTCCACAATCGTTGCGCCCCAGCTGCCGGCGCGTCAGAGATCTGCCGCAACGCCTTGGCGGCGAGGGTCCGTGCAAAGCAGCCTCGTGACTCGCCGGTTGCGGCGACCGCATCGGGCCCGATTCCGTTCGGCCGATTCCCTGTCGATCGATCCCCGTGCGCCGAAAGAAGGGCCACTTTCACCCGCGACCGAATGATCCAGCGTGTGTTGCGCCAGACTTTCCGGATAAGTCCTGTCAATTCCCGGTCCACTCCGCCGACCCACCGTCGGACGCATGACCAGGTGCTGGACGTGAGCGGCGTTTGGCGGGGGCGATCACAGACGCAATGCCGGATTATTCCTCTTAATCCAGCCCACTCCCCCCAACGCCGTGTTCGCGGACGTGATGGGCACAAGTCCAGGATCGCAACAGCGCGACGCATGCAAGCCCTTGAGTAGGCCGCCTCTCGCCAACCGGTCGCGCCGTCGCCGCAGTGAAGCCTGCGACAGTGTGGTACTTCGAGACCTTTAAATATCAAAATACATTACTGTTTCCCCGCATAATCAGTGTCACCGACTCCTAGGCCCATGGCGACGGCGGCTTTTCCGATCGGTGGCCCTGTTTGAATTCCAGGTCGGCGGGCAGACCGATTACTGCTGGCTCGAGCTGAGCAACGCACTGTCTCTGACATCGGGACCGGACGTCACGGTGTGGGCTTACGCCTACGACACCAACGCCAGCCCGATTCCTGCCGGCGACGCCGGCAAACCCGAACCCGCCACCCTGGCCCTGAGCGGCCTCGCCGCGCGGGCATTGGGCGCCACCGGCCTGCGGCGCTGGTGCGCCGCGCGCAAACCGGCGGCATAAGCGCCTCCTTCTGGCTCGGCTGGGACGCGGCCGTTATTAGGCCGCCCGCGCAGAGCTGCGCAGAAGCTTAGTACCTCTGGACCCGTAAATACTGAAATAGCTTGCTGTGTGCCGCGGCGTGCCGCAGAATGTATCTTTGGTGGTCTCGTGTGATCGCTTTAGTTGGGACCGCCACAGATGCGAAACGGCAGTTTTGCAAGTTAACGTTAACCAGGCAGTTTCCAATTGAGCAGGCAAATGCGAATCAAGAAAAAGAACGTCGTGCGATTGGCATCCATCTCGGCCCTCGGTGCGGGTGCGCTGGGCGTGGCCGCTGGTCCGGCCGAGGCCAGCATCATTTACACGCCGCTCAGTGGCGACGTGGGACCTGGCCAACAAGCGGTAGCTACCGTGGCCCTGACGGGAGGCAGCCGGTTCAAGATCCAGAGGTATACCCGCCAATTTACCACCTACAGTGGCGCGAACTCCCACCTGTGGCTCGTGGATCTTACGCAGCCCGGTCCAAACGTAAAATTCAAGGGCATATCCAACTTCATAGAGATTGTGAGCCTTGGAAAGAAGTGGGGAAGCGCCCCCGGTAAATCGATTGAGGCGGCTGGTATTGCGCAGCGACACCACAGCATTAGTGGCAATTCTACTATCGCCGACAACGGCGCCTTCACGGACAAGTACGCTCTGTTCAAGTTTCAGGACGGCTCGCAGATCGATTATGGCTGGCTGGAGCTTAGCAACGCAGTGTCCAGAGGCGCTTCAGGATCGGGGCCGGATGTCACATTGATAGGCTACGCCTACGAGACCACCGGCGCGCAGATTGCGGCAGGAGAGACCAGTGAGCCTGGCGCCACACCCGAACCCTCCACCATGGCTCTGACCGGGCTTGCGGCGCTGGCATTGGGTGCTACCGGTCTGCGGCGCTGGCGCGCCGCACGCTAGAATCGCGGCATGAGCCGTCTGCTTCTGGTCGGTTGGGACGCGGCCGATTGGAAGGTGATCGATCCGCTGCTGGCCAAGGGTGAGATGCCGCATCTTGCACGCCTGCTGGCCCAGGGTGTCCGCGGCAATCTCGCCACGATTCATCCGCCGCTGAGTCCGATGGTGTGGACCTCGATCGGCACCGGCAAGCGGCCCCCCAAGCACGGCATCTTCGGTTTCACCGAACCCACTCCCGATGGATTGAGCGTGCGCCCGGTCAGCAATATGGGCCGCACCACCAAGGCGCTGTGGAACATCGTCCATCAGAACGGGAAGCGCAGCATCGTGGTGGGATGGTGGCCGTCGCATCCGGCCGAACCGATTCGCGGCGCGATGGTGTCCGACCTTTTCCCGCTGAAGACCGAGCACGCTCCCGGCGCGCCCATGGTGCCGGGAACCGTGTCGCCGGCATCGCTGGCCGCGCGCATGGCCGAGCTGCGCGTACATCCAACCGAGGTCTCCGGCGAAATCCTCAACCTGTTCGTGCCCGGCTGGCAGGCGATCGACCAGTGGAAGGATAAGAGCCTGCACGACCTGGCCGGCATCGTTGCCGAAACCATGAGCATACATGCGGCCGCCACCGACCTGATGGAAACCGAGCCGTGGGACCTGGCCGCCATTTACTATGCCGGTATCGACCATTTTTCCCATCGCTTCATGCGCTACCACGCTGGCAAGCGCATGAAAAACGAAGGCACCAACCCCGCACTGTTCGCCGGCATCGTCGAGAACGGCTACCGCTACCACGACGTCATGCTGGGACGCCTGCTCGCGTTGGCCGGTCCGGATTGCGCGGTGATGTTGCTCAGCGACCACGGTTTCCACTCCGACCGCCTGTTGCCGGATTACATCCCCGCCGAAGCCGCGGGCCCCGCCGTGGAGCACCGCTCGTTCGGCATCTTCTGCCTGCGCGCGCCGGGCGTGCGTCCGGGCGGCCATGTCTACGGCGCCAGCGTGCTGGACGCCACGCCGACCGCCTTGCACGTGCTCGGCCTCGCGGCGGGATTGGACATGGACGGCAAGGTCCTGCTCAACGCGTTTGAGGATGGCCGCGCGGTGGAGAAGATCGAAAGCTGGGACGCCGTGGAAGGCGACGCCGGGCGGCACTCCGCCGACGAACAGTACGATAGCGCGGCCGCGGCCGAATCGCTCAAGCAACTGGTGGCGCTCGGCTACGTGGCGCCGCCGGGCGAAGACGGGAGCAACGCCGTGGAAGAGTGCTTGGCCGAGCAGCGCTACAACCTGGCGCGGGCGCATGCGGATGCCGGCCGTCCCGACCTGGCGGCGCCGATGCTACGCGAGCTGATTGCGCAAGATCCGGAACAGGGCCGCTACTACTCCACGATGGCCGCCTGCCTGCTGTATGCCCAGGATCGCGAGGGCTGCCAGCAACTGCTGGACGGTTTCGCCAAGGCCTGCGCGGAGTTCGCGCCGCGGGCCGCCAATGAGCTGAAGCGGCGGCGCGAGCAGAAGCCCGACAGCGAAATCGGCGGGCGCGAGGAACCGGGGAACCGGCGCGAGATGTTCGAGCGGCGTCAACTGGCCGAGAAGGCAAGCGGGTTCAGGATGGAGCGCCTGTTCCTGCACTGCCGGCTGGCATTGAGCCAGCCGCGCTCGGCCCGCCGCAAGGAGCAGGCCCGCGCGCTGTTGGAAGACCTGGCCAAGGCGCGCCGGCAGCCGGCTGGATTGCGGCTGTTTCTGGCGCAGGGGTTCGCCGCGCTCAAGGAATTCGACCGCGCCATGGAGCAGCTCGAGCGGGTCCGCCGCGCCGATCCCGACAATTGGGAAGCGATGGGGCTCGAGGCGCGCATCCACTTCCAGGCGCGCCGCTATGAGCAGGCCGTGGACCGCGCGGTGGAATCCCTCTCGCTGATTTATTTTCAACCGACGCTGCACCACCTGTTGGGACTCGCACTGCAACGCCTGGGCGAGACTGACAAGGCCGAGCAAGCGTACCGCGCGGCGCTGGCGCAGGCGCCGGAGTTTCCCGCCGCGCTCGATGCGTTGGGCCGGCTCATTTCGCGCAACTGTGCGCGCATCGGCGAAGGCAGCTTGTTTATGGCGCGCGCGGCCCAAATCCGCCAACGGGCTAAGGAGCGGCGCGCTGCGCCACCGGCCGCGCCGGCCCCCGAGTCCAAGCCGCCGGCCGGCCTGCCCGCCTTCGACCGTAGCGACGTCGCTCCGCCCGCCAGCCGCGTGCAGGTGGTGACGGTGGTGGCGGGATTGCCGCGCAGCGGCACCTCGATGGCGATGCAGATGCTCGCCGCCGCGGGCCTGCCGGCACACACCGATGAACACCGTCCGCCGGACGAGGACAACCCGCGCGGCTATTTCGAGCACGAGCAGGCCACGCGGCTACATCAGGACGCCTCGTGGATTCCACAAGCACGCGGCAAAGCGGTCAAAATCGTGGTGCATCTGCTTCCCTACCTGCCGCAGGGCGAGCAGTACCGGCTGATCTTCCTGCACCGCGATCTCGGGGAGGTCGTGGCCTCGCAGAAAGCCATGCTGGAGCGGCTGGGCCGGAAGGGCGGCGAATTAGCCGAGGCGCGGCTGATGCGCGCCTACACGCAGCAGCTTGTGCGCGTGCAAACATGGCTGCGCCGGCACCCGGAAATCCCGGTGCTGGCGGTCGGCTACGCGGAGGCGCTGGCAAACCCTGCGGCAACGGCCGCTCGCCTGGCCCGCTTCCTCGGCGAGCCCTTCGACGCCCAGGCCGCCTCCGCCGCCATCGAACCCTCCCTCCGGCGGCAAGTCGCCGAGAACCATCCCGTCGCCGTTGGCTGAGCGCGCCACGGAAGCCCATCCTCGTACCGCGAATCCCGGAGTTTCCATTTAGGGCTCCCGGGTCGTGTTTGCATGTACTCAGCCACACACCGTCCTTTAGCCTGTATCGGAGACTTTGAAAAGTGTGCCGATAGTGCCCCGACGGTCCTGGCGCGAACCCCCCTCGCACCAGCCAACGCCCAGGAACTCGGGTTCGGGGAAGTTCGCCGGATTTGCACCGGTTAATTCCCGGTCCATTCCGCCGCCCCGCCGCCCGGCGCATGAACTGGTGCTGGACGGGAACGGCGTTTGGCGGGGGCGATCACAGACGCGATGCCGACTTTTCGTTCCTAATCCGGCGACAGCTCGTTGAAGGCTGTTTGCGGCCAACCTCCGGCTAAGCTGGCCAACTGTAAGGAATGAGTCCGGCTACTCACGGCCAAGGCGGACCTCAACGTGAGCAAACCCGACGCATGCGGCGCTGGCTGCACGAGCCCTGCAGCCATTGATGCGGCCTCCGGTCCCCTGCGCAGGTTCCCGCAGGATGGGCGCGTCGCGACGTTGTCCAAATCTCAGTTTCGTCTTGCGCTCCGACGAACGCACACAGCACGGAATTGGCTTCACGCCACTGGGACACGCTGCGTGGTTACTGAAGCTGGCTGAATAGTCAAAGCGGAGGGCACCTCATCCGGTGCCGCTGAGCCTGGGCCGCTGAACCGCAGATCGCAATTCTGGTACCATGCGCATCCGGAGAGCTTTATGGCTTCTTTTCACGCTTTACGTGCCGGTGTCTTTTTCGCAGTCGCCGCATTTTTCACAGCTCCCTCGTTCGCCGAGCCGGCCGTTCTTCGCGTCGACGAGTCGCAAATCAAGTTCCGACTGGGCGCCCATCCGGTCGTGGAGTTCCCCGTGATCAATGCCTCGGGCAAAGCGCTCCCTGGGAGCTTCAAGCTGGAACTGCTTGCAACCGACGACCGCGTGGAGAAGGTTGTCACGGGCACGTTCCAGGGAACTCCCGGAACCAGCTTCGAAAAGATCGCGTGGCCCGAAGATGGCAAGACTGGCGTTTCGCTGTCGCGGTTCGGATGGGACAGGCTGCGCTATTCGTTCGCGCCGCAGGCCGATTCAGGGATTCGGCCTGCCCAGGGCATCGTGCAACTGAACCGCGTGCTGATCGGAATTTGCCGGGTGCGCGTCGCGGCCGCTTCCCAAGCCAAACCCGGCAGCCGGTTCCCCGTGCGCGTGCGTGTCGACGATCCGGTTACCGGGAAGCCTCGCCACGGTGCCGCCGTGGAGCTCACGCTCGCGCTCGACGACGACGATAAGACCACGCTCAAACACTCGCTCGGGACCGACCTAGCCGGAGATGCCGTCTACACTTTCGACATTCCGAACGACACCAAGGCTGAAGACGCAAAAATAACCGCACGGGTGAGTCGTGGCGAATTCAGCGACGAAGCGGAGCTCGACGTCGATTTGAGGGCGAAGAATAAGCTCACCCTGACCAGCGACAAGCCACTGTATCAGCCCGGACAGGTGGCTCACCTCCGGGTGCTTGCCTTGGGCCCGGACAGGCACGCGCTGGCTGACCAGGACGTGGAGATCATAGTCGAGGATGAAGAAGGAACCGAGCAGCTCCATGAGACGGTGAAGACGTCGCGTTTCGGAGTGGCCAGTGCGGACTGGGACATCCCGGATAAGTTGCGTTTGGGGGATTACCAGGCGAGTGCGGCCATGAATGGGGACGACGACGACTATGACTCGCAGCCGGCGAAGGCCGTGCTGCGAGTGAGCCGTTATGAGTTGCCGACTTTCACGGTGAAGGCGGAGCCCGACCGCAAATACTACCTGCCGGGGCAGGACGCGACCATCGCAATCAGCGCAGACTACCTTTTTGGAAAGCCGGTTCAGAACGCAAGAGTGCGGCTCGTCAAACAAACGGAACGGCAGTGGGATTTCAAGGAACAGAAATGGGCAACCGAGGAATCGAATCCGATTGAAGGCGCATTTGACAAACAGGGGAAATTCGAAGCCAAGGTAAACCTGCAGGGCGAGTTCGCCGGGTTCGATCCCGATCAGGAATCGTATTACGACGATGCAACCTTCGCAGCGTACGTCACCGATCTTTCCACGAAGAGGACGGAACAACGCCGGTTTCGCATCCGGCTGAGCCAGCAACCGATTCAACTCTACTTAATCGGCGGCGAGGGATGGTCTCATTCGGGCGAATCGGCAACGCTGTTCGTGACGAGCTCGTATGCGGACGGCGGACCGGCGTCTGTCAATGGAACGCTGTACTACGCCGAACCGAATGACAGAGGACAATTCGAGAAAACTCCGTGGAAAGCGGGCCGTTCGAGAGCGCTGAGTTTTCACACCAATCGCTTTGGCGTGGGCAAGATCACGCTGCCTCGCATACGCGACCGGTTTCTGGCGAAGTTGCAGGACCCGTATCGCTACTACTACCGCTATTGGCAGGACCACGAAGATTACCGGACGGCCTTGCTGTTGCTGGAAGCGGCGGACAGCAACGGATTGCGCGGGCGAACGTCGGAAAGCTGGGGGGTTTCGGCGACAACTCCGTATCTGCGGATCAGAACGCCGCAGGTCCTGTATCACCCCGGAGAGTTGATCGCGGTTTCAGTCGATTCGAACAGCCCGGTCAACCAGGTTGTCGTCAGCGCTTCGACTCGGGCAGGCGTGCTGAGTTCGAAAGTCGTTCCACTGGTGCGCGGGCAAGCGGAGACGACCTTCGAATACGATGCGCGGTTTCGAGGCCAGGTGGAGATTGCGGCGTTTTCGCTCACCGGCGTGGACGATGGAAAGCGGGCTTTGAGCGGTGTGACACACGTGCTCTATCCGGCGCCACAAGACCTCAAGGTCGGCTTGAAGATGCCGCGCACCACATACAGACCGGGAGAGACCGCGGCGGCGGATTTCAAGGTCAGAAGCCCGCGCGGGGCCCCGGTCGAAAGCGCCTTGGGGATTCTGGTCTTCGATCGCGCCGTAGCAGAGCGAGTGCGCACGGACGAAGACTTCGGCCGGTCGTACGGATTCTCCATTTATGACTATCTGGAGGATGACCCCGCCGGTAAGATCGCTGGCATCGGTTATCGCGATCTGCTGGGCCTCGATGCCACGCAGCCATTCAGCGCCGACCTTGAACTCGTCGCCGAGGCGCTGATGTTCGCGGCGCAATCGAATTGGTGGTCGGGAAACGTCCAACTGGCCGGCGGAGAGGACTACGCGCGCGACGCAGGGCAACTGTATTCCCCGCTGATCGGAAAGTCGCTCGAGCCGGTTCGTAAGGCGATCGAAGACACCGTCAAGCAGGGAGAGCACTATCCCAGGAACGATGCGGAACTCAAAGCCATGCTCGCTGCCAAGGGTGTCGACTTCAGCAAGATATTCGACCCGTGGGGAACGCCCTACCGCACCCAGTTCTCAGTCCGTGGACCGGAGGACGTGTTGACATTCAAGAGTAGCGGTCCGGATAAGATGCCCGACACGCCCGACGACGTGGTGCCGACTCCTATGCAATGGAAGTACTTCCAGGAGACGGGCGAGATCATCGACCAGGTTGTGCAGGAATACCCGAAACAGACGGGCAAGTATATTCGCGACTATGCAACGCTGCATCAGGCGATGATGGCACGGGGCGTCGACACGGATGCGCTGGTCGATCCGTGGGGGCATCGGTACAGATTCACCTTTGGCCCGGGCGGGCCGTACTTCCACATTTCCGTGATGAGCGCGGGGCCCGATGGAATCTTCGATGCGCCAGAGGCGCCATCGTGGGACGACGTATTCGAATGGAATTCGTTGGTGCGTTACTTCGTCGCTGAGTCCGCAGCTCTGGGGCGGGCTCTCGATGAGTATTTCGCCAGGACCAAGCAGTTCCCACAGAACAATGAAGAACTCAAGCCGATTCTCGCCGCGGCGAAACTTGAGGGCAACCAATTGCTCGATCCGTGGGGGCGCCCCTACCATTTCAGCTTTTCCAGGCGGAGCCGCTATTGGGACCGGGTGAACGTTTCCACGTCGTACGATTACGCCGCCGCAAAGGAACGGCGGGTGACGGATGTGACTCCGGTGACTCAGGAAATGGCGTTCCTCGCCGTTTCCAGTTACGGGCCGGACAACAAACCTCAGATGTCGTTCAATGTCGCCGAGTTCAGCCGCGTATTGACGAAGCAAGCCAGCACCGACGCGGGCAAGAAGACGAACGCGAGCCAGGGGCCGCTGCCCTCTGGTTCGGGAGCGATCATGGGTGTCGTCACCGACCAAACGGGCGCAGTCTTTCCGAACATTGAGGTCACGGCAACCTCCCAAAACGGGAGTACCACGACGACACGCACCGACAGCGAGGGCATGTATGCCTTTTCGGGCATATCGCCGGGCATATACGAAATACGGATCGCCGCTCTGGGATTCCAAAAATGGGTAGAGAACAACATCCCTGTCCAAATGGGTTCGACGACGAGGGTTAATGCGACCCTGCGGGTTGGCGCGGTCACGGAAAGCGTCGAAGTCGAGGCCGCACCGGCTACGATGCTTGCCACCGAGTCAGCCGAGGCGTCGAGCGTTGTAGCCAAGGGCGCTCCGGGGACCGCCGCGGTTCAGAAGCCTTTGTTCACGCCGCGACTCCGCAAGTACTTCCCCGAGACACTCCTCTGGAAGCCGGAAGTGATTACGGACGCGCGCGGGCAGGCGCACATTGACTTTCCCATGGCCGACAACATCACGGCGTGGTCCATGTCGGTCATCGCTTCGACGGAGGCGGGCCAGGTGGGTGTCGCGCAGAAGGAGTTGCGCACGTTCCAGCCATTCTTCGTGGAGCACGATCCGCCCAAGGTCCTCACTCAGGGCGACCAGATCAGCCTGCCGGTGGTACTGCGCAACTACTCCGAGCGGCAGCAGACCCTCCTGGCGGAACTAAAGCCGGAATCGTGGTTTTCAATGCTGTCGCCGGCCGAGCAGAAGGTAACGGTCGAATCGGGGGGCGATGCGCGCGTGGTGTTCACGTTCAAGGCCGAATCACGTGCGAATCCCGGAACGCAGCGCGTGACCGCGCGGAACGCGGAGACCGGCGACGCGGTAGAGCGCGAAGTTCAGGTCCATCCGGACGGACAGGAGATATCGTTCACGGCTGGGAGGATTCTCGCAGGTGACGACCGCACACTCGATCTGCAAATCCCGCAGGGGGCAATTCCCGAGTCCATCGATGCCGAAGTACGCATCTATCCGAACCTGATCGCGCACGTGCTCGACGCGATGAATGGTATCGCCAGGAAACCGGCGGGCTGTGCGGAACAGATCACGTCAATCGCCTATGTAAGTCTCCAAGCCCTGCAATTGTTGAAGAAGGCGGGCACTGAAAAGGCGGAACCCGGCGATCCGCGCGCGCAGATCCTGGCGGGAGCGAGGAAGTCCATACAGGATGCGTACGGGTTGCTGCCATCATTACAGAAGCCGAGCGGGGGATTTGGATACTGGAGTGGCACGCAAGAGGACGTCGCACTTACCGCATATGTCCTCAGATTCCTGTCGGAAGCGAGCGAATTCATCGAGGTCGACCACGACGTAACGTCGAAGGCCCGGGCATACCTCATTAAGCAGCAGGCACAGACGGGCGCGTGGACTCGCTACGACTGGTTGACCGCGAGCCAGAAAGACAATCCGCAGGAAACAGCCTATGTCGTGCGAGCGTTGGCGACATCGAGCGGTTCGCTCGGTGCAAAAGACCGGAGCATCGTCGACACGTCGGTCAAGAAGGCGCTTTCATACCTTGACGATCGGATCGACGAATGGAAGAACCCGTACCTGATCGGCAACTACGCGATTGCGGCGGCCAGCATCAAGCATGCAGTACACATTGCGCACGCTCGCGAACTGCTTTCGGGGCTGGCTCACCAGGAGGGATCCGCGACCTACTGGAACCTGGAGGCAAATACGACTCCCTTCTATGGATGGGGTTACGCCGGCCGCATGGAGACAACGGCGCTTGCCGTCGAAGCGTTGGCCATGCTGCAGACCCTCGGTCATGACCCGGCCGAGGATGCGCAGGTGAATCGAGGCCTCCAGTACTTACTCACGCACAAGGATCGTTATTGCACGTGGTTCTCTACACAGGCAACTCAGAACGTGATCGAGGCTCTGATCGCGGCTCTGCCTCCGGCAAATGGCGGCGCCGCGGAGAACTCCGCGACAATTCTAGTGAATGGGACGAAGCTTGCGTCCGTTCCACTCCCGAAGCCTGGCGAGGTGACTGGTCCCAAGGTTATCGAGATAGGCAAGGGTCTGGCGCCTGGAGGCAACAGGGTCGAGATACAGCGTTCCGGGGAAAGTAGCGCGATGCAAGCCAATGCGATTACCACATACTACTTGCCTTGGGGACAATCGCAAACCACGGAGGACGAGAATCTTAAGCCGGGAGATACGAGAAGCCTCAGGCTGAAGGTCAACTTCAATCGGCGCCAGGCGAACATCGGTGAAGCCGTGGTGTGTCGGATTGAAGCGGAGCGCATCGGATTCCGCGGCTATGGCATGATGATGGCGGAAATTGGGCTGCCACCGGGCGCCGAGGTTGACCGCGAGTCGCTCGAAAAGGCCAGGGGAACCGGCGTTGACGGATACGAGGTGCAACCGGATCGAGTGGTCTTCTACCTTTGGCCAAGAGCCGGAGGGGCCGCGTTTGACTTTTCTTTCCGGCCGCGGTTCGCGATCGACGCATTGAGCGCACCGTCCACCCTGTATGACTATTACAATCCGGAGGCGAATGCGACAGTGCTGCCGGTTAGGTTCACAGTCCAGTGATTCAGGAAGTGGCTAACCCGCGCAGGCGTCGACTGATGTCGCCTGTCAAGGCGCCTGCCATCTCCTCGAACTAGTCGAGCGTTCGGTCAACGCGTCGCGACGGCAGCGTTGTTCGGAACCGATCTCGGTTCTGTGAGGTGTCGCGACCGGTCCCGATTAGTACCGAGAAAACGCGCTAGGCTCCCGAAGAACGGTCCTGCCGCCAACGGAATTCATCGTCACTCCCGCGGAGTCCCGCTCACGCCACTTGCGCGCGGCGCGATCAATCGCCGGCTGGGTGACCCGCGGGGACACACATCGGGGAAATGGTCTGGGCATTTTCAGTTTTGCCCGCGACCGCGTCGCAACACCTACCCCGGCGTCACAATCGTCGCGCCCCAGCCGCCGGCGCGTCAAAGATCTGCCGCGACGCCTTGGCGGCGAGCGTCCGTGCAAAGCAGCCTCGTGACCCGCCGCTTGCGGCGACCGCATCGGGCCCGATTCCGTTCGGCCGATTCCCTGTCGAGCGATCCCCGCGCGCCGAAAGAGAGCCACCTTCATCCGCGACCGAATGATCCAGCGCGTGTTGCGCCAGACTTTCCGGATAAGTCCTGTCAATTCCCGGTCCACTCCGCAGACCCGCCGTTGGACGCATGACGAGGTGTTGGACGGGATCGGCGTTTCCCGGGACGCATGTGCAGCCCGACTCTTTCCGGGTCGCGCGTGACTCGCCCGGAACCATCGATCGCGAGCGGAAAAGGTTCGTAAAAGCCGCACGGCCAGCGAGGATTAAACCGATCGCAATACAGTTTCGGAGCCCCACGGCCCAAATCCAAGACGCCGCGCAATACCCCGAACTGTCTTATTGACACTCTATAAGGGACATGGTATTTTCTTATAGGTAATCTATAGGAGAGCAGATGGGCACATCTCAATCCGACCTTCTGCAAGGAACACTCGATTTGTTGATTCTGAAATCGCTCGCGCTTCAACAGATGCACGGGATGGGAATATCGCGCCGCATTGCACAGATCACCAACGGGACATTTGAGGTGAAGGCGGGCTCCCTATTTCCAGCTCTGCATCGGATGGAAGAGGCAGGCTGGCTCACGTCATTCTGGGGAGAGTCGGAAACGAATCGACGCGCCAGGTTTTATCGTTTGACGGCGGCCGGCAGAAAGCAGCTGCATGCCGAGTCGGAACGGTGGGAGCGGATTTCCTTCGCGATGGCGAGCGCTTTACAGGCTACATAGGAGCCAGCCGTGGTTCGTTATCTCACCTCGCTCTGGCGAAACTTGTTCTGCCAGGAACGAGTCGACGAGGAGCTTGACGAGGAAATCCGCAGCTATCTCGAACTCGTGGCAGCCGAGAAGCTGCGGTGCGGAGTGCCGCTTGAGGAGGCATTGCGCTCGGCTCGCCGGGAACTCGGGGGCCTCGAACAGGTCAAGGACAACGTTCGCGACACCAGAATTGGAGCTTACATGGACACGCTGATCCAGGATCTTCGGTATGCGATTCGGACCCTCTCCAGAAATCCCGCCTTCTCCGCAGTGGCGGTACTGACGCTGGCCCTGGGCATCGGCGCGAACACCACGATCTTCACCGTCGTGAATGGCGTGCTGCTGAAGCCCCTACCCTACCCCGATCCCGACCGTCTTCTGATGCTTTGGGAAAGGCCGCTTTCCGGTGGTGAGCTCGGAACCGTGGCTCCAGCGAATTTCTTCGATTGGCGTGAACAGAACCACTCGTTTTCGCGAATGGCGGCCATCGATCCGTATCCGGACTTCATCCTGAACGGTTCTGGCCAGCCGCAACTCCTTGCGGGCGCGGCCGTCTCCTCCGGTTTCTTCTCACTGTTTGGCGTCCACATGGCTGTGGGGCGAGCCTTCTCGGAAGAAGAAGATCATCCCGGACACAACAACGTCGTAGTCCTCAGCTACTCCGCCTGGATGCACCATTTTGGCTCCCGGAGTGACATTGTTGGAAGATCACTCACGCTGAACGACAGCGTCTACACGGTTATCGGCGTGCTCCCGAGCAACTTCTCGCTCGTAAGCAAGGCTTCGGATTTCCAGGGACGCAACCGATTCGACCTATTCACACCGCTGGCTCTTCATTCCCCTCCGGAGCCCTGGCAACGCGGAACGCACCCGTTGTGCGTCTTCGCACGGCTCAAGCCCGGCGTTCGAGTGGCGCAGGCTCAGACCGATCTGAACCGAATCGCCGGCATTCTGCAGCGTCTTTACCCGGAAGACGACAAACAGATGGGTATCGCGGCCATTCCGCTGGGCCAGCATGTGGTGGCTAACGTTCGAACCGCGTTGTTCACGCTGCTGGCCGCGGTCGGCATGGTGTTCCTGATTGCCTGCGCCAACATCGCCAACCTGCTTCTGACGCGCGCGGCAGCGCGTCAGAAGGAAATGAGTCTGCGGGTGGCGCTCGGCGCGAGCCGGAGGAGGCTTGCCCGTCAGCTATTGACGGAAAGCATGGTTCTGGTTGCAGCCGGCGGCGCGATTGGTGTGGCGTGCGCATTCGTGAGCGTGCCCGCGCTGGTGCGCCATTTGCCGCCCGACCTGCCTCGCACATCGGAGATCGCGGTGGATGGGAGAGTGCTCGCATTCACCAGCCTGGTGGCGTTGCTGACGGGAATTGTGTTCGGCCTGGTGCCCCTCTTTCAGACGTGGCGAGCGAGTGCCAACGACTCGCTCAAGCAGAGCGGGCGGGGCATAACCGCCGGCCAATCGCGGCTGCGAAGCACGCTGATCGTTGGACAGGTGGCCATCGCGCTGGTCCTGTTGACCGGAGCTGGCTTGATGACGAAGAGCCTTTGGGCATTGCTGCGGGTTTCTCCCGGATTCCAGACCGAGCACATTCTCACGGCCCGCCTTTCGCTCCCGCCCCAGTACGCGAACGGCTATCGATTTGGAACCGGCCAACACCGGCAGATATCCGCGTTCCAGCGGGAGTTGCTCGACCGCGTACGGCAGATTCCGGGTGTGCAGCGGGCCGCGTTCACCGCGTATCTGCCACTGAGCGGCACCAATAATTCCTGGGCCTTCAATATCGAAGGGCGTCCGCCCAAGCCGGTCGGTGTGTACGACATGACGAATTACCGGCCAGTGAGCGCCGGTTATTTCGAAACCATTGGCATCCCCATCGAGCGCGGGCGTGTTTTCAATACCGGCGACACGGAAGACAGCCCGCTCGTCGTGGTGATCAATGAGGCAATGGCGCGAGCCTATTGGGGCGGGCAGAATCCGGTGGGACAGCGGGTACGGTTTGGCGGTGCAGAGTGGCGCAGCGTCGTGGGAGTGGTTGGTGACGTACAGCATGAAGCTCTGGGCACTAAACCGGAGCCGGAGATGTACGTTCCGTATGGCCAGGTCCCGAACGTAGAGGTTCGCCCGACCCTTGTTCTTCGCGCCGCGAGCGAACCGGCGAACATGGTAAACGCCTTGCGCCGGGCGGTTGCTCAGACGGGACCGGACGTGCCGGTGGATCAGATCGAAACCATGAAACAAATTGTTTTCGGCTCCATAGGGCAATCGCGTTTCCGGACAGCGGTGCTCCTGGTTTTCGCACTGCTGGCGCTGCTGGTGGCTTCCATTGGCCTGTATGGCGTCATGAGCTACGTAGTGAGCCAGCGCATACGGGAGTTCGGCATCCGCATGGCAGTTGGGGCAAGCCGAGGCGCTGTGCTGCGGCTCGTATTGCGGCAGGCAACCAGGCTGGTCGGCATCGGTATTGCCATCGGTTTGGTTGCAGCAGCGCTGCTCGCACGCCTGATCGGAAGCCTGCTCTATGCCGTGAAACCGTTTGATGCAGTCACTCTGTTGACAGTGTCGATCCTATTGGGGATTGTGGCCTTGGTAGCCAGCTACCTTCCCGCGCAACGGGCGGCCAATGCGGATCCAATGGAGTCCCTGCGATATGAGTGACGGATGGTCATCGGCGCGTTCGAGATAAGATTCTGGAAGCATTGGTACCGCCCACCACTCGGAGATACGCCTCCAACCGGGCTCGAAGTCTCGGTTGTCTGGCCGAATGACCCGCGATTAACGCCGTCGCGTTTGCCGGCCCGCTCTGGCCTGATGGTCGGCCACTCGGAGAACGCCCCGAGAGGGCGCCTCTGGCCATTCCTCCCGTAAAGTCCGGCTCACGCCACCTGCGCGCGGCGCGATGAGTCGCCGGCTGGGTGACCGGCGGGAATTCGCATCGGGGAAATGGTCTCGCATTTCCAGTATTGCCCGCGACCGCGTCGCAACGCCTACCCCAGCGTCACAATCGTCGCGCCCCAGCCGCCGGCTTCGGGCGGAGCGTCCCGGAAGTCGGTCACAAAATCGGTACGGGCCAGGATGGCGCGGACCGTTTCGCGCTGCACGCCGATGCCTCGGCCGTGAATGATGCGCACGAGGTGAAAACCGCCGGTCCGCGCTTCGCTGCGGGTCCTGGAGCTACCGCTCAGGCGTCCTAAGACGGCATCTCATCGCCACCCCGAGGCGGCCTTCCGCCCTTCCGCCGCAGGATCTTATCGAAGGCGCTGAAATCCGCCCGTGCCCGCCGGTCCACGAAATACTTCGCTGTTTGCAGCGCCGAGACCTTTTCCGCCACTGCCGTGGCCACGAACTGATTGATGCTCGTTTGGTCCTCGCGGCTCAACTTCTCAACTGCCTCTTTGAGCGAACGCGGCAGCCGCAGGGGATATGTCCGGGTCTCTTTCATTGGTTGATCCTCGCTATCGCTTCTCGCGGAAGCAAAACCTCCACGCCGAATTGTGCGGCGGCCGTTCCATAGTCCCGCACGTTGAATGTCACCAAAACATCGGCCTTGCCATTCACCGCCGCCTCCAACACCATTTCATCGTTTGGATCGCGTAACTGAGGCCGCCACAGAAAGTGTGTCCGCACGGGTTCGGCCATGGCGATGATGGCATCCAGAAATATCTCCACCTGCCGGCCGGAAAGCCCAGCCTCCATCCTGTGTTCAGGCCTCCTGCACACGGCTTCGTACTCCATCGCGAGGGGTACGCTCAACAACAGGGTGGCCTGTGCGCCGCGCACCGCCCGAATTAGGGCGGCGGAGGCGCCTCCTGGACTCCGCATGCCTGCAACCACGGCGTCGGCGTCGAACACCAGCCTCATATCCCATGTGATATCACATCGCCCGTGATATCACCAGAGTTCGTGGGGCGTTATGCCACTCGACGTCGATGAGTCTACCCCAGCGTTACAATCGTCGCGCCCCAGCCGCCGGCTTCGGGCGGAGCGTCCCGGATGTCGGTCACAAAATCGGTACGGGCCAGGATGGCGCGGACCGTTTCGCGCTGCACGCCGATGCCTCGGCCGTGAATGATGCGCACGAAGCGAAAGCCACGTGCCCGCGCCTGCTCCAGGTATTCTTCGACGACCGGCGAGACGTCGCGCGGTGGAACGCTGTGCAGGTCGAACACGTCGGTGATGGGGATCGGGATGGGCTCGTCGCCGTTCATAAACGCGTGCCGGGAAGCTCGCCAAATAAAAGCGCCCAGCCGGGGATACCGGCCGGGCGTCGGATTCGCCGAACTGCGCGCACCTGATGTTAAGCGACCTGCTGTGACCGGTACTGGCTCACGATCGCTTCCATCTGATCCTTCAAACGGAGTTTCAGTTTCTTCAAGCGGCTTTCTTCCAACTGTTCATCGTTGGAGAGATGAGGAATCGCTTCGAGGGCGTCCAGTTTCCGGGCAAACTCTGAGTGCTGGCTGGCGAGCCTGCGAAACTCCTCGTTTGTATCCATCAGGTGCGCTTTCAATTGCTCCAGTGCGTTCCGTTCCATAATGGGCAATTCCTCCCAGTGAGGTTGCCACGCCGAGTCGCGGTTGCGGAAGGGCTCGGCGGGTAATCTCTTGCGTGTTGTTGTAAAAGACGGCATCACCGTCTACACGCAACCTTAACATGAATGAAACTTCATGACAATAGCCGCTTCCGGGGGACTTTCGTAGTACCCTGGCCGGCGCCCAACCAACTGAAACCCCAGCGATTTGTAACACATTTGGGCGGCCTGATTGGACTCCCGGACCTCCAGGAAAAAAGTACCGTGAGAGTCCTGGAACAGAGCCTCGAGAAGCTTGCGCGCGATGCCCTGCCGCCGGAACTCGGGGGCCACCGCGAGGTTCAGGATCTCGAACTCCCCGTCGGCGACCTGCCGCGCTGCGGCAAAGCCGGTCACGCCGCCGCCGCTGACGGCCACCATCAGGCGCTGGGCCAGGTAATCGGCTGGCATCCACTGCGCGGCTTCGGGGCTGGCGGCCTGGATTGCCGCGATGGCGGACAAATCTTCCGCGCCGCCGCGGCGGATTGCTGGCATATTAATGTATTATGCGCACTTGGCCCGCTCTGTTGCTTCTGCTGGCGCCGCCTTTTTGGGAGGCCAAACCGCCGGAGAAATGGTCGGAAGCCGAGATCGATCGGATGCGCCATTCCAGTCCGTGGGTGCAGACCGTCGGGCCTGCGCCGAACCTGCTGGTCTGGCTGGCCAGCGCCGAGCCCGTGATGGAGGCGGAGGCGGAAGCCCGCTTGCGCACCCGGCACACCGAAAAAGAACCGGATCCCGATTACGCCGCCTACGTCACCGAGAACCGCGAAAACTCCTTCGTGCTGGCGATTGCTTACCCGACCCTCAAGGACCTGGGACGGGCCGACGAGGACCGGCGCATGGAGCGGGAGTGCCAGATGATTGTGGGGCGCAAAACCTACTCGATCACGGGGGAGTTTCCGCCCACGCCATCGGACCCTGTGCTGCGGCTGGTGTTTCCGCGCGTAGTGCAGCCGGCCGACAAAACCGTCACGTTTCGCCTGTATCTGCCCGGGCTGAGTTTCCCCGAGCGGGAGATCGAGTTCCGCGTGAAGGACCTGCTGTACCACGGCAAGCTGGCGATGTAAGGCGCGCCGGCGCAGCGTGGGCGGCGGGCGTTCCCGCTGGATCGGCTCAGGCAAAACGAACCGTCAGCTTAGGTAGTTAAACAAGGTCGACTTGGGTGCCTCCGATTCGGCCGAGAAGGCGGCCTGGAGCTGCGTGTTCGCTTGCGACAACAACATCGCATCGCTGGTCACGTCGGCATCCTGGATGCTGCCGATCTCGGTCTGCAACTGGGTATCGCGCGAGCTGGAGTAGGTCGTTGCGCTTTGGATGCGGTCCTCCACCACGCCGTAAAAGGACTGCATGTCGTTGAGATGCGTGGAGGCCTGTTGCAGATTGCCCAATGCGCTCTGCACACCGGCCGTGTTGTTGTTCTGCAAGGCAAGGTTGAGATTGTTGAGGGCGGCAAAAACATTGTCGGCCGTCGGCGTGCCATCGGCGTTCCGATCGTCGAAGATGGTCTGCGCCGTTTGCGAGGTCGTGAACGATCCACCGGCCGGATCCTGAATCTGCTGGGTCGCCGCAGCCGTCAGGAGTTGGTCGACGCCGTTCGGCGCCGCTAAATCCAACTGATAGTAAGGGCTGTCTGGTTGGTCGCCGCTAAAGATGAATTGCCCCTGCACTTGGGTTTGGCTGTAGTTCACCATCTGCGACAGCAGGCCCTGCACCTGCACAGCGAGGCTCGCGTCGGTGTCCTCCCCGCTGAGGGAATTGGCCGCCTGGGTGGCGATTTGGATGGCGCTATCGATGACCTGGATGGACCCGCCGAGGGCGCTATCGGCCGCCGACGCTATGGAATTGGCCACCGTCAGGTTGCTCCCGATCTGTGTGTTGAGCTGTTGATCGGTTCGCAATTGGAGCAAGTCGTCGATCTGGGCGGGATCGTCCGAGGGGGCACTGATCTTCAGCCCCGAAGTGAGCTGCTGGGTGGCCGTGGTGATTTGTTGCTCAATCTGGTTCACACCGTCGATAAATGACTGACCGGCTGGACTGAGGTTGCTGATGTTCATGCTGCCTCCCTATTACTACGTCCCGGGCTCCAGAATGTTGATGGTGTCCTGCATCAACTGGTTTAGGACGGTGAGCATTTCAGCGTTGGCCTCATACGACCGTTGGTACTCGACGAGGGTCGCGGCCTGCTGGTTCAAATCCACACCGGATTGCTGCTGGAGGAGGTTCTGCGCCTGCGTCAGCGCCGATTGCGCCACCTGCTGCTCTTCCGTCGCCTGGTTCAGCAGATTCCCGGCTTGGGTAGCCATATCGCCAAAAGCTGCCGTGTAGCTCTCCCCGTCGATCTCATCGGCGGCGGACTCCGGGTTCTCGAGTTGGGCAAGCGCCAGGGGAATCCCGTTGGAGACCTCGGGCGGGCCTGGGGCGATTGCCGCCAGTTGGCTCGGGGTGATGGTGGAGCTGACCGACAGGCTCGCCGCCGCGTCGGTGTTATTGGTTGTGTCGTAGGTGAACAGCGGCACGCCCGGCACTGCCGGCACGGTGCCGTCCGCCGAAGCGTCGGTAATATTGCCCGAGGTGAGTATCCCGTTCACCGTGTCCGCAAACTGCTGCGCCATTGTGTTGAGGCTGCCGGCGTGATTTCCATCGCCGACATACTGGGGCAGAACTGTGTTGCGGAAATCGAGCAAGGCTCCCAGTTGCCCACTGGTGATGTCGCTGGTGATATCGGTGCCGTCGGAAGCCATGACTTGCGCCAACGGCGGCGCGTCCGTGTTCGCGGCAGTAGCCGGCTGGTACATTTCGAAGCTCAGCGGGAATTGCTGGTTGCCCATCGCCAGCGGAATCTGCCCGGCGAGCAGAACCGTGTACGAGCCGTTGGGCTGCTGGGTAGAGGTGACGGGAACGTACTGCGACAGGTTTTGAACCACGGTAGTAATCTGGGCATCGACGCCCGCGTCGTTCGCCCCGTCCGCCATCGCTTCCGTGTTGAGCTGCTGCAACTGTCCCAGTAGCGCGTTCACCTGGCCGACGGCCTGCTGCAATTGGGTTTGCGCCGTGGTAGCGGCGCTGGCCAATCCGGAAGCCGTCTGATTGAAGGCCGTGGCCAGATTGCCGGCCGCTGTCAGCACCGCCTGCCGCGCGGTCTGGTCGTCGGGAGTTTGTCCCCATGCCGAGAAGCTCTGGTATAGGGTGCTCAACGCGGTGGAAATGCCGCTGGTGCCCGTGACGTTGAACAGCGACTGCAGGCTGGTCAGGCTGTTGACGTCCTGCGTCGCACCACCCAAGGCCGTTTGCTGGTTGGAAACAGCTTGCTGGGCGTATCGGTTCTGCGAACTGACCACCTCTCCGGCAATCACGCCGCCTGTCAAGCCCTGGGCGATGTCCTCCGGCATGGCCAGCAGCGTCTGCGTCTGGCTGGCGTAACCGGGAGAATTGGCGTTGGCGACGTTCGCCGAGGTGACCGCGATCGCTTGTTCGAAGGCGTTGATGGCGCCCGCCTGTACATAAAGAGAGGAAGTGATGCCCGCCATCCCGGTTCACCCTTCGACCGACATCCGCCGCATGTCCTGCATGGGGGCGGCCTCGCCGCGCGGCGAGTACCCGCCGGTCATCGCGGAAAGGGTTCGTAGCCAGCCCGCGTGGTATTGAGAAGCGCTCGCGAGCAGGCGCCCGGCACGGCGAATCGCGGCTTGCAGCCTGGAGAGCTCTATCCTGGCGCCCTCGCCAGCCGGTTTCCAATCCCCAGTGGCATGGCCCTGCCGCAGCGCCTCGGCCGCCCGCCCGAGCGCCCCCTCGCTGGCCGTCAAAGCCTGCGGCGATGCCAGAACCAGCGACCGGCACGCGCGTTCCACCTCGACGCGCGCTGCCGCCAGACCGTTTGCAGCGTCCACCCACATGACTATTCGTCCCCTTGGGCTACCGCCTGGGCGACCATCGCCCGGCTGGTGGCTGCGGAACTCGCACGGTAGGTGCCGCTCTGGTACTGTGCCGCTAACGATTGCACCTTACTCGCATGGCTGGAGCTGAACGTCGACATAGCCCGCGCCAGACTGCCCAAAGTGTTGGAGAATTCCACCCGGTCTCCATTGCTTGGCTGCGTCGTGGCGACGCTGCCAGTTGATGAACTGGTGCGCTGGGTCTCCTGCGTGCGCCCGGATTCGGCCACCGGCCCGCTGTTCAAATTCCGATCGACAACCTTCATGGCCGTTGCCTCTGCTGGGTATCATATCGGCGAGATCGGGCAAGGGCTTTAGCCAGAATGAGCGGGTAGTTTGCACAATTTCTAAAGTCCCGGCGGATTCCGTCGATTGCTTGGAGTAACCAGCTATGGGCGCGACGAAGATCCTGTGGATTCGCGGCAACCAGGTCAGACCGGCGGCGGAGTACTGCGGCCCGCCCTCGACTTGGGCTGTCGAGCACCTGGACGCGGCGGCGGGGATAGTCCGCCTCCCGCAAAAGGACTACGGCGTTGTTGTGTTGGATTTTCCCGTGCCAGACTGGACTCCCGCCCTCCTGGTGGAGCACGTCCGGCGGCTGTCGCCTGAGGTGCCGATCCTGGTGCGGGATACTTCGGCCACGCTCGAATGACGCCGTGCGACTGGCGCGGCTTGGCATCCTCGAGTTTCTGGCACCGCCTGGAGAGGAGTACCGGCAGATCCAGCAGGCTCTCGAACAGCATCACAGCCAAAGCCTGGCGCAACTCGCCGCGCGGACTGAGCTGGAAGACTGGGAACGGCTGCTGGTGGGAAACAGTCGCGAAATGCGTCAGGTGGGCAGCCTGATCCGCCTGGTCGGTGCAAGGCGGGCCACGGTGTTGATTACCGGCGAAACCGGCACTGGCAAGGAACTGGCCGCGCGCGCCTTGCATCTGGCCGGTCCGCGCCGTCAGGGACCGTGGGTTGCGGTGAACTGCAGCGCCTTGCCGGAGAACCTGTTGGAAGCCGAGCTCTTCGGTCACGTGCGCGGCGCCTTCACCGGGGCGATCCAAAGCCGTATGGGCCGCTTCGAGCAGGCGCAAGGCGGAACCATCTTTCTCGACGAAATAGGCGAGTTGCCCCTCGATCTTCAGGCCAAGCTGCTGCGCGTGCTGCAGGAGCGCGAGTTCCAGCGGCTGGGGAGTTCGCAAACGATTCGCTCGGATGCGCGCGTGATCGCCGCCACCAATAGCGACCTGCTGCAACGAATCGAACAGCGCAAATTCCGCGAGGACCTCTTCTACCGGCTCAACGTGGTGCCCATCCGTATGCCGGCGCTTCGCCAGCGGCCGGGCGACGTGCCGGCGCTGGCGATGCACTTTGTCGGGAAGATCTGCCGCCAGGAAGAGATCCAGATCAAGTCGATCGCGCCGGAGGCTGCCGAGCGATTGAGCGCACAGAGCTGGCCGGGCAATGTCCGTCAACTGGAGAACGCGATCGAAATGGCCGTGGCGCTGAGCGGCGACCGCAACTTGCTGGTTCCCGGCGACTTCCCGCTCGCATTCCAGGAGCGGCCCGCGCTCCCAGATCCGCCGGGCGATGCGCCGCTGGTGCCGGTGCCGGACGATGGGCTGGACTATGAGAGGACGGTGGCCCTGATTGAACGCAGCATACTCGAACAGGCCCTGCGCAAGACCGGCGGCAACAAAAAAGCTGCCGCCGACATGCTGCGCCTCAAACGCACCACACTGTCCGCCAAGGTGCGCAGCCTCGAACCGGAGCCCTGCAACTGACCACTACGGCCAATGCGCGCTTGGTTTCCCATGACCGGACAGCCTGCACACATTTCGGCGTGCGAGATATGAAATACCGTTGATTCTACTGGGCCAATCGTGGCCTTTGAATTGCACTCGATCTTCGCTTATGTCACTTGCCGAATGGTTCCGCGACCTGCGTCTGGCGCTTCGGCTTCTTGCGAAGAACCCGGGCTCCACGGCGTTGGCCGTGATTTCGATTGCTCTGGGGATCGGCTTGACCACCGGTCTGTTCGCGGTGGCTGATGCGGCCCTGCTGCGGCCGCTGCCGGTCGCGAAGCCGCACGAACTGTGGTACGCGACTTCGCGCGGCGACGATGGCAAATGGATGGGGTATGGCTGGCCGGATTACCTGGATATGTCCAAGGCGCTCGAAGGACACGCGCAACTTGTGCTCTCGGACCGCCGCGGCGTTCAGGTGGGCGATATGAGCGAATTCGTGATTATCCAGCCCGCCTCGCCAAACTATTTTCAGGTGGTGGGAGTGCGGGCCGCGCTGGGCCGCGCGTCGCTGGGCGAGGCCGAAGGAAGGCCGGAGACCGTACTGGGTTACCGGCTGTGGCAAACGCGTTTCGCGAGCGACCCGCAAATCGTCGGCAAGACCGTGCTGCTCAACCACAAGGCATTCCTGGTGGCGGGCGTGATGCCGGAGGCGTTTACCGGTCTGGCGCGGGGCATTCTGGTCAGCGTTTGGGTGAGCGCGGACGCCTGGTTCCACACGCTCGGCGCCAGCGAGGAGGAGCGGTCGCGCGACGGCGAATACGAAATGGCAGTGCGATTCCGCGCTCCGTTGACCCAGGCGCGCGCCGAGGCGGAACTCGACGCCGCCATCCGCGGTCCCGGGAAGCACAAGCCGGCTCCGCGCGGTGCCGCGGGAACGTCGCTCAGTTGCTTCGTGAGTTTGAAGGACGACGTGATATTCGGCGGCGGGATGCTGGCCGTGTTCGGGCTGGTCCTGTTCGTGGCTTGCGCCAACGTGGCCCAGTTGCGGCTGGCGCAGGGCGAAGCGCGCCGCAAGGAACTGGGCGTGCGAATTGCGCTGGGCGGAGGCGGCTGGCGAGTGGCGCGCCAACTGTTGACCGAAACCGGTCTGATCGGCCTTGCGGGCGTCGGGTTGGGTCTGTTGCTGGCGCAACTGCTTACGGAGAAGGTCACCGAGTTCGCTAGCGCGATGGACCGCTTCACGGATTTTGGCATCCGGCTGGATTACCGCGTGCTCGCGTTTTCGGGCGCCGCGCTGCTATTCGCCCTTTTGGTTGTCGGAGTTTGGCCAGCGCTGCATGCGGTCCGGCTCAACATCGCCGACGTGCTGAAGCAAGCTCAGGGCGTGACCACGCGGCGGCACGGCTGGCAGCGGAAGGCGCTCGTCATTTCGCAAATCGCAGTCAGCGTGGCGCTGTTCGGCGTCGCGGTGCTGTTCCTCTCGAGCTTCCACAACGCTGCCGAAATTCGCCCCGGCCTGGACCCGCACAAGAGGGTCCTGGCGTTATCGGTGGCTCCAAAACTCAAGATCCCGTCCGCCGCCTGGTCCGAACAGGTGACCGAGCGGTTGGCCGCTCTGCCCGGCGTGCGCGGCGCAACCTATGCGCGGCGGCTTCCGCTGAGCGGTTCCGGCGGTGGGCTCACAGCGCGGGTCGAGATTCAGGGCATGGCGCCGATGGGCGTGCATCTCAACAACGTCGCCGGCAACTACTTTCGCCTGGTGGGCACGCGCGTGGTTGCCGGGCGGGGAATCGATAGCAGCGATGGCGCGGGCGCGCCGCTGGCGGTTGTGGTGTCGCAGAGGTTCGCTCACACCGTGTTCGGCAAGCGTAACCCGGTTGGCAATTGGATTCGGATCGACGGCAAACCGCGCCAGGTTGTCGGCGTGACCGAAGATGGCCCTTCCCAAGACCTGCATGAATCGCCGGAGCCGTTTCTCTACCTTCCCTACGCCCAGGCGGCGATAAACGATATCACTTTGCTGGTGGAAACCGCAGGCGAGCCGGCGGCGATCGAGCGAGCGGCCCGCGCCACGATCCGTGGCTTCGACCCAGGAGCATGGGTGTACGATTCGACCACCCTGCGGAAGACCCTGGACAACGCTCTCGCGCAGGACCGTTTCTTCGCTAGCGCCGGCAGCGCCTTGGGCGTCAGCGTGGTTCTGCTTACCGCGGCCGGGTTGTTCGGCGTGCTGCTCTATGGAGTCAACCGGCGTACGCGCGAGTTCGGGCTGCGTATGGCGCTGGGCGCACGGCCACGCCAGATCGAGCGCCTGGTCTTTGGCGAATCGCTGCGGCTGGCCGCAATCGGAGTGCCCATCGGCCTTGCCGGGCTGGCGGCTGCGGCCCGACTCGCCGGCTCTATGCTGCTCGGCGTGACGCCGCTCGATCCATTGACGTACGTGATCAGCGCCGCCGCCGTGGTGGCCCTGGCTCTGGCCGCCGCGTGGCTCCCTGCCCGCCGCGCCACCCGCGTGGATCCCATGGAAGCGCTGCGGGCGGAGTAACGCTGTCGAAACTGGAAACGTTCCTTCATGCGCCCAGCGCCGTGGCGCTGGCAAGCGCGATTCAGGCCCTCCGTTGTAAAGTTAGAGTGTTCGTTCTCAGGGGTATCTCGGCGCAGGTTGGCGGTCAGTGCGAACGCTCGCCGAATGTGGCCGTGATCCATCTCCGCGTCATGCAAGAGGCGGGTGCGAAGACACCGAGCATGGCCAATGGCGGAGCCGCCACGGCTAAGTCGTCAAAAAGGAGACCGAGCGCCATCAGTGCCGCTCCACCCAGGTAGCAGTAAGTCATAGCGGATCCCAGACGCGAAGGCAGGTGCGCCCCCTGCGGCAGGCATCCGAGCAGCATTCCCAGAGTTCCGACCACCAGGCAAGCCGGTATCCAGACGAACTGCGCCAGGTAGAAGTCCGTGCTGGGGTTGCCCAGGAAGTGGATTCGGAACAGATTGAACCAGGCCTCTGCGGTGAACAGGAACACCAGGCAAATCCCGCCGAGCAGGTATGCCCGCTCCGGCCATCTCCTTGGATAGCGGAGAACGCCGAGGAATACGGTACAGACAGGGAGAAGGATCATCAAAGGAAACGCCAGGTCGATCAGGCCTAGCGTCTCCCTCCAATCGGCATAGGGAACCAACGTCACGAAGAGGTTGTGAAGCCACTCCCTGCCATTCATCATCAGCACGGAGCCGGCGCCAAAAGTCCAGGCGAGTTCCACTTTCACGCCGGTCGTCAGGTCGATCCAGTCCTGGAGAAATGCGAATACAAAGGACAGCGCGGCAAGCGATGCCACACAAATGACGCCTGGGTACACCGACGGAAAAGGAAGATGTGTATAGTAGACCGGTAATAAACCAGTCAACACCAAGCCGGTCCCGCAGTAGGCCTTCTTGGCTGGGCCTTGCAGCAGCGTGCGCAGCATGTGAAAGAGATCTTGGCTCGCGGCAAGAATGTATCCGTGACGCCGGGTAAATTGTAACTCGCGATGGAAGACTCCACACCAGCAGCGATGTGGGCCTAGTACTACTGAGGTACTAGGTTCTGTAAAGTCGCGGCGCGCCGGCGCCCTAACTCGCCATCGCTCCCGAAGCCGCGCGGGTCTGGTTTCCAACGGAGCGGCTTCGAGTTAAGCTGGCTGGTATGGCCGAGGAGCGGGCATCGTTGGAAACCGTGACGCCTGCCCAAGCAGGCCGGCAAGATGCCGGACTGCCGGCGGCGTTGGTGGCCGCTGTGTGCGTGGCTGGCGTCATCGCACTGGCGTTGTCGTGTGCGCCGGATTGGAGTGGCGCCTGGCAAGGCCTGAACGATTTTCCGGAGTTCTACCTGAGCCCGCGTCTGGTGGGAACGAATCACCTCTACGACCCAGCGGCGTTTCTGGCCGAGCAACAACGGGTTCTGGGCTGCACCAATGTAAACATCCAGTTTCTCAGGTTGCCGTATATGGCTGTCCTGCTCGCACCGCTCGGCCGCCTTCCTTACTCCACGGCCTACGCGCTCTGGCAGACGTTCTCCATCGCCGCGTTGGCCGCTTTCGCATGGTTGTGGCCCGGCAGGCGCTGGCTCGCCTTCATCATCGTCTGCTGGTTTCCACCGGTCGCCGCGAATCTCGTCAATGCGCAGGACCTCGCCTATGTGCTGCTCTGGGTGGCGATCTCGGTGGCTCTGGTGCAACGCGGGAAACATGCCGGAGCCGGATTGGTGCTCGCGCTCGGCGCCGCCAAGTTGCACATCTTCCTGTTTCTGCCCATCGTGATCGTTGCCAGGCGGATGTGGAGATTGGGTGCGGGCTTGGTTGCCGGAGCGGCCTTCCTGCTCGCGGTTTCCTTTCTCGCAGCCGGGTGGGCTTGGCCAGCCGCGTGGCTGCGAACGATCCGGTCTCCGGTTGTGAGCCAGAGTGTTGCAAAATCCTCGTTGCTTGCGTTCGCCGCGGAAGCAATGCACGGCCCTGCGCTATGGGCCGTTGCGGGTGGGCTGATTCTGCTGGTGGGAGCCGTCGTGTACAGGGCGGCGCAGCGGAACTCCTTCGTGTTTGGTCTCGGCGTTGCACTGGCTGGAGGACTGATTGTCGCCTTTCACGTTTACCAGCAGGATTACATGCTGGCGCTGCCGCTGATCCTGACGCTGGCGAGCGGGGTTTTGGACCGCGGGAAGCCGGAGCGCCCGGCGGGTTCCACGGTGACGGCCAGCGAAGGTCTTCCGCGTGTGCGGGCAACTCCGCTTTCACGGGATTCTTCTCGATGGTGAGATCGATTCGCCGCCACTCTCCCTAGTCCCTGCGCCAATTGCCGTAGCTTCCCGCCGGCCAGAGTTGCCGCTGTGGCGCGCCGAAGTGGGCGCGTCACAGCAATAATCCTGAGAACCAACGCCTGGCCGCGGCACTAGCTTTACATCCAATGTTACGAACGCTGGTAGTGGCGCTGGCCGGCCTGGGATTGCCGCTGGCGTTGGCGGCCGCCGAGCCGGGATTCAAGACTTCACTCGTGGGCGGAACTCCGGGCGAGCTCCCCACCAAGGGCAGCGTCCGCCTGGACCTGTCCGATGCCGACACGATGCTGTTGCAAGTGGGCAAGACCGCTTTGCGGGTGTCCTATCAAAAGGTCAACACGCTCGAATATGGCCAGACTGTCAGCCGGCGGATTGCGGCGGCGGTGCTGATTTCGCCGGTGTTCCTGTTGAGCAAGTCGCACAAACACTTCGTGACCCTGGGGTTCGTGGACGAGGCGGGCAAACAACAGTCGCTGGTACTGCGCGTGGATAAGGGCGATATCCGCAGCGTGCTGGCCGGCCTGGAGGCGCGCACCGGGCGGCGCGTCGAGTTCCTGGACGACGACGCGCGTAAGGCGGGCAAAGGATGAAACCGTTCCGTTTCTTGGCGGCCGCGTTGGCCGCTTCCTTCGTGTGCGCCGGCGGGGATGCGGCCACCGCCGCGATTGAAGCCGGCAATCTCCGGCAATTGCTCAGCGTGCATCGTATCTACGTGGATCGGCTCACCGGCGGAGATACAGCCGCGCAAATGCGCGACATCCTCATCAGCAGCCTGGCTGGCTCCAAGCTTTTTGTGCTGACCGAAAAGGAGGAGCGAGCCGACGCCGTGCTGCGCGGCGCGGCCGAGGACCTGGTGTTCACGGAAACGCACAGCTCATCCGACAGCATCAACGCACACCTCAGTCTCAGCAATCGCTCGGGCTCCGGATACAATTCCTCCAAGGGCAGCGCAGCCGGGGTGGGGATCGGCGACAGCGAATCCGACCACTCGGCCGAACGGCGGCACGAGGCGCTGGCGGCCGTCCGCCTGGTCAACAAGGATGGCGACGTCATCTGGTCCACCACGCAGGAAAGCCTGGGCGCCCGGTTCCACGGCGCCAGCGCCGACGTGGCCGACAAGATCACCTCGCAATTGAAGCAGGACTTCGAGCGCGCCAGCGGAGGGCGCTAGGGCCGGCGGAGATCAGAGCGATCCTCTCATATCGTGCAGGTAAAAGTGGCCAGGTGCTATAGCAACCGCGTGCCTCTTATCCCAATGGTCTGCCGTTTTCGGCCTCTATCGGTACGCCGTAGTGTCCATTCCGATAGAGGTCTGCCAACAGTCGCATCGCAGACCTGTTCCCTTGGTCGGCCGAACGATGCAACCACAGCAGACCTTCGGCTACGTCCGCCGTGACGCCTTCACCCAAAATGTACATGAATCCCAAATTGTATTGGGCGTCGTGATGACCTCGCTCCGCCGCCAGGCGGTACCAGTAGACCGCCTTTGTTGGATCCTTCGGCCGTGTCCAATCGCCGGTTGCGTACATCGCGCCGAGATGCCGCTGGCCCCGCGGCTACCGAGCTCGGCAGCGTTCTTCAGCAGTTCGTCCCTCTCAGTGCCGTCAGACATACCGTGGGACGCCAACCAATGCATCGCGTCGGCGTGCCCTGCGTTCGCTGAGGCGCGCAGTAGACCGCGCATTTCTTGGTCCTTCTCCTCCGTCTCATCGAAGCACCAGAGACACATATGGGCGAGATAAGCCTGCGCATCCAAATCGCCTTGGTCGACATAGGGTCGCCAGAGGTTCTCCACGGAAGGCCAGTCGTCCGTGGCGAACAGGGGCTCGGTGAGCTTCAAGAGGCGCTGCCTAATCGCGTCTTCCATTCGCAGATCTTCAGATCTCCATGATAGACCGCGACACGTCGCGAAGAATTCGACCGCGCGCGCGCCGGTTACTGCATTCGCACCGGATGGAAACCGGCGGCTTCGAGCGCCATCTTCGCCTTGGCGAAGGAAGCTTCATCCAGGTACGGCCCCACCAATACTTGTGTCAAGCTGGGGCGGTCCGCCCGTACTGGATACGTATTCGCTGGGAAACCCTTGGCCTGGAGCGATCGGGCAACGGAGCCCGCCGCATCGCCGACGCTCACCATCACCTGCCAATAAGGCCCGCGTGAGGCCGGCGGCGCAGTCATGCGGAGTTCCCCCGTCTTGCCTGGATCGGTGAACTCTACCTCGACGCCATATCCCAGTCCTTCGATCTGGCGATAACGCCAGAGCTGTCGCGGCACGTTCGGGTGGTCTTCGATCTCATCCGGCGGGCCGTACGTGATGTAAATGCGCCCGCGATCGGTTTTCCAACCGGGGACGCTCGACGCGAAGTGCTGGTTCGCGGTCTTCGTTCAGCCATTGTTGATTCCGTGCCTGCTCCAATTGCTTCTCGATGTCCGCCATCGACTTTTCGCCGTTGGCCGCCCACGCCTGGTGCAACGCCATGTCCGCCCGCGCGAGTTGTTGCTGCTGCTGCCGGAGCAATTCGTTGAGCTTGCCATTGGCGAGATCCTGCACTTGTTTGGCGGCTTGCTGGAGCGCCCGATCCTGCTGTTTGAGTATTTCCTGGGATCTTCCAACCTGCGCCCACTCGACTTGTTTGAACGCGGCCTCCGCCTGCCGCAATCGCTCCTCCGCTTGTGCGAGTTCGCGTTCATGCCCGCCGGCATTCTGCATCGCGCGATCGATTTCCGCGGCGTTGCGCTGAAGTAGCTCTTGCGCTTTCTCGACGGATTGTTCCGCCTCTTGGAATTCCTTTTGCTTGCCAGCCAGCCGTTTCTGCAACTCTTCGATGTTGCGGAGCTCCGGTTGGGCTTCCGTGGCCGGTACCTGTTTGTCCGCCGCCGCTTCGGCCGGCGGGGCTGCCTGCGCGAAGCTCCTGGCGGCCGGCCACGCCACCAGCGCGACGGCAACGCCGGCCACCAATACCAGGGCGCCCGCCAGAGCCGAGGCACTGGCGCTGGGAACGTGCGCGGGCGCTGGCTCACCCAACAGTCTGCGTATGCGCCTGATCAGGTTCCCCCCTTTGGCCGCCGCGGCCGGCTGGATAGCCGGCCATCGGCTCTGCTCCAGCGTTGTTAATGCCGCGGCGTAGGTGCGCGCGTTGGGCCTCAGCGCCATCACCACATCGTCGCAAGCGTATTCGCGCTCAGCTCGCACAACAGCGCTCGTCCACCAAACCGCGGGGTGGAAGAAGAACAAGCCTTCGATCGAACTCTGCGCCAGGCCGACCAGGTAATCCGCGCGGCGGATGTGGGCCAATTCGTGAATCAGGATGGCCTCCACCTGTTCCGCGCTCAGGTCAGCCAGCGCTCCGAGCGGCATCAGGATAACCGGCCGCCAGTAGCCAATCACTTGCGGCACGGCGGCCAGACAGGATTCGAGCAACACGACCGGCTGCGAGACGCGCACTACGCCGGCAAGCGCGGGAAGCCGCTGTTGCCACTCGGGTGGCGCCACGCACACACCGCATCGGCGCATGCGGTCAACGCGCGCCCACCCCGCCAGGCGGAAGGCATAAATCAGGATCACGCCGATCATCCATAGCGGCGCAATCCACACCAGCCGATCGACAGGTACGGCGGGAGCGCCCTGGAAGATCACCGGATTGAACGCCATCCGCGGCGCTGGCGGCAGCGGCGCCACGCTCGAACTGCCGCCGCCGAGCAACAGCGCCACGGTCACACCAAACGCTACGGGCATGGCGAGCAAGCAGGCCGCGGCCGCCTGGTGGCGCCAGCGCGCGTTCCGCCCCGCGCCGAGAAATAGCGCTGCGCGGAGCGTCGCGGCCAGCAGTGCGCCCTCCCACAGGAAATGGGCCAGTGCACGTCCCAGCGCTTGCGCCAACGGCGAGGTGAGCCAATAGTCGAGAGTCATCGCTTGTCCTCCTCATACTCGTCGAGCATCTTGCGCAGCTCGGCCAGCTCGGCCGCCGATGTCTTCCGCGCCGCCAGCGCTCCCACCAGCAGGCTGCTGGCCGAGCCGGCGAAGGCACGTTCAAGCAAGTCGCCGGCGAGTTGCCGTTGCGTCCATTCACGCGGCCGGCTGGCGGAATAAATGTGCGCCCGCTCCTTTTCGTCGCGCTTCACCAGTCCCTTGTCGGCCATGATCTGCATCAGCTTCAGGACCGTTGTGTAGTGGGCCGGGCGGCGGCGGGAAATCGTGGAATGAACGTCGCGGACAGTGGCCGGTCCGCGGCTCCACAATACAGTCAGTATCTCCAGTTCGGCGTCGGTGGGCCGCGGCAGGTCGTTTGTTTTTGCCATCTACGAAGACCTTACTACGAAATTCTTCGTTGGTCAAGAGGGAAGGTCCGGCACACCTGTCGATTGTCGGCGCGCGCCAATTTCTGGCAAGTTACGGGCAAGCTAAAGCATGCCCCACTGTGGCCACGCAGGGCTTTGGTGGGGCATGCTTTAGCTTGCCCGTTTTCTTCGGCGGTCCGGCGACCGGCTTCCTTATAATCGAAATATGTCCTTCGCCCGCGGTGCGCTCGCCTTGCTGCGGACGCTGCTGCTGGCGTGGATCGTTATCCTCTGGGTGCCGCAAGCGAGCCAAGACACCGCCGCGAATCGCACCGGCAATCTGGCCGTCAATCCTTCGTTTGAAGTCCTCAAAGAGCGTGACGCGGCCGGCGGCATCTTCGCGGATTGGGAGAGCGGGGAAGCCGAGGGTGGCTGTTCGCTTGCGGTCGGGCTGGTGGCGCGCACTGGCCGGACATCGGCGCTGCTCGATTGCGCGTCGGTTGGGAAGATTCGCCTCAGCCAGCAACGGGAGCTTGCGCCGGGCCGCTATTCCGTCAGCGCTTACCTTCGCGGGCTTGACATTGCCGAAGGCGACGGACAGGGCGCCATCGAATTCACGTTCGACGGGCTGTCGACCGGCCTCGAGAAGACCGGCACGTTCGGCTGGACGCGGTTCACTTTCGTTGCCGAGGTTGGGGAACGAACGCGGACTGGACCGTCGTTCGAGTTACGCACGCCTGGTCTGCTGTGGATCGACGACGTATCGGTCGAGCGTGTGGGCGACGATATAGAGTTGAGCGCCGAAGCCGAGTGGGGTCAGCAGGGGGCGCCGATTGCGCCGCCGGGCCCGATCGGCCGCGGCGAAGTGCGCTGTCCCAAGTGCCGCTACCGGAACATGCCTGATTGGAAGAGATGCTACGCCTGCGGTGCCGCTCTTGCGGACCGGCTGGCGGTAACCACCGGGTTGGCGGAGCGGATCATCACTTCCTTCGAACAGGGCAATCCCTTTACGGGCGGTGTGGTGGTCGAGGAGCACGCAACCGGCGGCCACAAGGCGCTGCGTATCGACAGGCGTTACGCCGCGATGCGATTGCCGCAGGACTGGTCCGGCTACGATCTGTTCAAAATGGACCTGTACACGGACGCGCACGAGCCGCTGCCGATCACGCTCGAATTCTGGGACCGCGGTACGACGGGATACTGGAACAGAGTCAATTACAACGCCGTCGCGCCGCCCGGCGCCAGCACGCTGACGGTTCCCCTGCGCGATTTGGCCGTCGGCGAGAGGAACCGCTCGGGCCGCAATCTCATGCTCAATGCCATCACGCGCGTTGTGGTGGTTATCGGTGACACGCCCGCCGCGCCGCTCTTCCTCTCCAAGCTGCGACTGGAACGCGACACGGCCGTCCGGCAGGCACAGTTCGACGGGCTGCTGGCGTTCTCGCTCGGCGACGGGCCGTCGATGGATGGCTTCACCGCCATCGCACCCGCCACGTTGTACAATTCGGGCCGCGGATACGGGCTGAAGAACGCGCGCGTCTGGCGGGCGATCGACTCGCTCGGGCAGGACCCGCTCTACCGTCGTTCTCTCGCCATCGAATCGGGCGGCCTGGCGGTGGACCTGCCGAATGGAAAATATCGCGTCTTCGTCAACCTGGACAGCCCGGCGGGATTTTGGGGCGAATACCAGATCTATCGCGACCGCTCGATTCGCGCACAGGGGAAAGTGGTGATTTCCGAACACCAGGATTTCGCGTCATTCCGGAAGAGGTATTTTCAATTCTGGGACCAGGACGATTCGCCGTCCGACGACACGTTCGATAAGTACGACCGCGCGCACTTTCACGAGAAGGTGTTCGACGTGACCGTGAACAACGGTCAACTCTACCTGGAATTCACGGGCGAGCAGCGGGCGTGCAGCGTTTCCGCCGTCGTGATCTTTCCCGTGGCCCTGGCTGCCGAGGGCGCGCGCTTCCTCGAACTGGTGCGGAAACAACGGCACCTTTATTTCGACAACGCCTTCAAACGTGTGCTGCACCGCCCGGCCGGCGATGCGCTCCAGCCAACCGCGGAAGATACCGCGCGCGGGTACGTGGTTTTCCATCGCGACTTCATGCGTGACGTGTACTATAACGACACTCCCTTCCGCGGCGAAGTGACGAACGCGCTGACTGCGGAAGCGTTCGCGGGCCAGGACGCGCCGGTGACGGTTTCGGTTCTGCCACTTCGCAACCTGGGCCGAAGCGCCGTCACGGTGAGCGCTTTGAAAGGGCCGCAGGGCGCCATTCCAGCCACCGCGATCGACGCCGGATATGTCAGCTACCGTCTCAGCCGCGTGACGGCGGATGGCGCGGTTTGCACGATAACGCCGCGGCTGATCCTGCCGCGAACGAGCGTCGACATGCCAGGCGACTTGGTGCGAACATTCTGGCTGACCGTCCGCACGCCGGCCAACGCCAGCCCCGGCGTCTACAGCGGTCAGGTGACCTTCACGCCGCAGAAGGGCGCGCCGCTGCGGATTCCGCTGCGGTTCACCGTCCGCAAAGGCACGCTGGACGCGGCCGATATACCGGTAGGTCCGTTTGGCGGCAGCATCGGCATTCCCTGGTTCGACGACGATCCGGACACCATTGCATTTGGCTCGGATATGACCGCGAAGAGTCTGCTCTCGCTGCGCGCGCACGGCTTCACCATGTTTACCGGTATTCCACAGATTGGATACAGCGGCTTTGTGAACGGAACTCCCTCACTCGACTTCAGTGCCGCGGATCGCGAGATGAGCGACGCGAAGAGTTACGGGTTCCTGGCGGTGAATTCCTATGGCGCCGGCGTGACCGGCCTGGACGCCTACCATCGAGACACGGCGAAGATGAGCGAAGCCGGCTTCACCGATTACAGCGAATTCGTAAAGGCGATTTACAGCGCAATCGAGCGGCACGCACGGGGGAACGGCTGGCTCCCTGTTTACTGGAATCTGGGCGATGAACCGATAGGCGACGCGATCCAGCAATCGATTGGGAATGCCCAGGCCTACCGCCGTGCGTTTCCAGTGGGCCCCCCTTTCTTCACGGCCGCATTGAGCGTGCAGGGGCGCGGCGAAAGCGATCCGGAATTCATTTTGGCGCGCACGCTGGACCCTCCCGCCTTGGCCGGTTACCGCGAACGGGACGTCAAGCTGCTCCGGCAGCGCGGGGGCGGGTGGGCGTTCTACAACGGCGGCAATCGCTGGACCTACGGCGTGCATCTCTACAAAGCCGCCAAGGAGTTCGGCGCGAAGTTTCGCCTGTCCTGGCACTGGAACGCGGCGGCGGGCGATCCTTATTATGCGCTGGATTGCCGCGAGGACGATTACGCTTGGGCGAACGCGGGGCCGGAGGGTCAGCTTGTGCCATCGGTGGAATTCGCCCGCATCGGCGCCGGACTGGACGATTACCGGTCGCTGATCACCCTGGCGCGGCTGGCGCAAGCCAGGAGCGGCACGCCGGCGGCGAAGGCGGCGCGGCGCCTGATCGCCACGCGGATGGCGGCTTTTCATTTGGAGGACCGCGATCACGATCGTCTCTTCGGCGTGGACGATTGGGGCGCGTTTCGCCGGCAGGTGGTGAATGCGATTGAGGAGTTGCAATAGGTGGGCATGCCAGGAACTGGCAAGTCTCATTGCGGGCAATCGCTCCTCAACGGGCGCGGCTCTGGAACACTCATCGGAGCCGCGACCATTGACGAGCGGCTGTCCAGAGTAATTACGGAACCAGGCGCAACGCGATTGATCTCACGAGAGGATTCTTCAAACCAATGACTAACACACCTGTGGAGGAACCGCGGCTCCCGATCTGGGAACGCTATGCGGACCAGTTTCCAATTCGCCGCAATCTCATCTATCTCAATCACGCGGCTGTGGCGCCGCTGGTGCAACCGGCCGCGGAGGCGATGCAGAACCTGGCCGAAGACTGCACACGCTTCGGCAGCATGCATTACGACCAATGGATGAGCGCGTACGAAGGACTGCGCGTAGCGGCAGCGCGGTTGATCGGCGCGGACCGCGCGGAGATTGCATTGGTGAAGAACACGTCCGAGGGAATCGCGACGGTGGCATTGGGCCTGGATTGGAAACCGGGCGACCGCATGGTCGGCTTTCGCGAGGAGTTCCCCGCCAACTTTTACCCATGGAAGCGGTTGGAAGCCAAGGGAGTGACCGTCACCTGGCTGAGCGTGACCGACCCGCTGGAGCGAATCGAAGAGGCCTGCCGCGGCGCGCGTTTGCTGGCTATCAGCTTCGTGCAGTTTCTAACTGGCTATCGCGCGCCGCTCGAAACCATCGGTAAGATCTGCCGGCGCAATCGTTGCATTTTCCTGGTGGATGCCATTCAAGGCCTTGGCGCGTTTCCGATCGATGTGCGCGCGTGCCATATCGATGCACTGGCCGCGGATGGGCATAAGTGGCTATTGGGCCCGGAGGGTTGCGGCATCCTTTATGTCCGGCAAGAGCTACAGGATCGGATAGAGCCCGTGGAATTCGGCTGGACCAACGTGGCGGGCTATGCCGATTACGCGTCTCGCGATATGACGCTGCGGAAAGATGCGGGCCGCTATGAATGCGGGACGTTGAATACGATTGGATGTTTCGGACTTAGGGCGTCGATTGAGTTTCTGCTTGCAGTCGGTGTCGAACAAATCGCGCCGGCCGTGCAGGATCTCGGCGATTGCATCGCGGAGGGTGTGACTGCATTGGGATACGAGGTGCTGGGTAGGCGGACGCCGGAAACCGGCGCGGGAATTGTCAGCTTTCGCAAGGCCGGCATCGAGGCGGGTCTAATTGTCCGGCGCCTGCGCGAGGCCGGAATCTCCTGCGCTCCGCGCGCCGGCTGGGTGCGCACGTCGCCGCATTTCTACATCAGCCCAGCCGACATTGACCGCATGCTAGGGGAGTTGGCTTAGTGGCGCAGGCCCCCGACCTGCGCACGGAGGATAGCAATGACTCGGCGGTTGGCAGGCCGGAGACCTGGCCCACGGATACACTTCGGGCTTGCGGAGTTAGTAGGAAGTATAAGTGCGTTGCGGGTGGCCGGGCTTCGCGGACTTATCGCCGTGCGTATCGGC
>CAZFOP010000003.1:0-40649 GCA_964520085.1 uncultured Solibacteraceae bacterium
TACAGGCTGGTCGGCTGGTTGCCGTAGAAATCTCCCTCGACATAGCCGGTGACCGACATGCGCTTGGTGGGGTTATCCGTGATGGTCAGGGTCACCCGCGAGTTCGCGGCGCTGGACCGGAACTCGTCCATCCTGCCCGCCACCGTGTTACTGAACGGCACCCCTGCAAAGGAAGTCGCGACGCCGCTCCCTATATCCCTGGATCGCCACACATTGGAGAAATCCATGAACCCGCCCGGGGTGAAATCCGCGCCGCCGATGTGAAAGCCAAGCGGCGAGAAGGGCCGCCCATTGTTGTCCACTTCGGCAACGGATATGGATGGCGGAACGGGCAGTGCCGCTGCGGCTTGGGCAGGCACGGCCGCTGGCGCGGCCTGTGCGGCCACCAGGTGGTCGAGCAGTTTCTGCTGAGAATCGATCGCCTTCTGCGCCGATTCGAGCGCTTTCTGCGCGGTTTCCAGCGCCTGCCGCTGCTCATCGAGTTGTTTCTGTTGAGCGGCGATTTGTTCGCGCAGCTTGGCGATGTCGTCGGTGGAAACGGAGCCCTGCGCCATGCATAACATGGGCAACAACAGGGCCAGCGGCAGGAGCGCGCTGGCGATTCCGGTGAGCTTCATAATATTCTCCTGGGGCTGTGGAATTTGCCGGACCCGGTACGGCCAGCGGCGGATCTTGTCGAGCGCGGGAACGCCTAAGATATATAGTAGCAGTTTCGGGCCTTGTTCTCCTTTATCGATGAGGGTGCGGCAAGACGATCCGCGAGGGGCGCGCTACCGCAAGGCGAGGTAGAGTGTAACGGCGGGCGAACTCGAATCCGCTACCGCGACCGAGAGGATCCAGGATGTGTAGCCGCTCGAGACCAGGCTCGCCAGCGGCACATCCACACGCAGCATATCGATCACCGTGCCGGGAATACCGCCAGCGTATGCCGGCGTTAGCGTCTGGCTTACGAAGCCGAACCCGCCGAACGGCGGCTGGGCGAAAGGTTGGGAAACGTTAACCTGAACTGGCTCGGCAGGCACCGGAGCCGGCGAGGCGGCAATCGTCCCGTCCGGCAAAACCGGATTCAGCGCACCGGTTCCGCTGACGAAGATGGACACCGTATCGCCCGGCGTAGCGGGATTCGACGCAGAATTCACCGTGCCGTTGCCATTGAGAACGGCGAATATGTTCGGCTGCGCCGCGACCACCTGCAACGGCAGCGTCTGCGACGTGCCGTCGCCGCTAACGATGGTCATGTTCGTCCGTGCGTTGTTGGCGATTTCGTAAGGCACCAGCACGTTGATTTGATTCTCCGCGGCATAGATGAGGGGCGCGGAGACGCCATCGAAGGACACCTGGGTGCCTCCCAACGAAGTGGAAACCTTGCCGGTGGAATCGAGCTGCATGCCAACTCCGGTGGCTGGCCCCAGGCCGTTGCCGTAGATGCTAACGTATTCGCCGGGCGCCACCGTCCTCGTCACCAGAGACGCGGCCGAATCCGCCACGCCAAGAATGGAAACACCGCTGGGCGTCGAACGCGGCTGGCGCAACAGGAAAGCGGGGCCCACGCCGTTCGCCGGCGGTCCGATCATGCTCAGGCTGCCATCCGGATTCAACGTCAGGTCCTGGCCGGCCATGCCGTTCGGCAACAGTTCGGAAAACAGCACGCTCGACCCATCCGGCGCCAGTTCGGCAAGCAACGAGTTACCCAGTTCGAGAGAGTTCGCGCGCAAGGCGAGACTCGATGGATCGGCAATCAATCCCGCAATCCAGATATCGCCCTGGGCATCGAGCCGCAGCTTCAGCGGAGCCGAGGTCATACCGGTGCTGGAACCGGCCATGCCGTAGTAAGTCGAGAACAGGAGTTTGGCGCCATTGGAATCCAACTGAGCCACGCAATAGTCGCCGGCCGAAAATGTGCCGGAGGGCGGCGTGGCGAACTGAGATTGAACCGCGCCGGACGTAGTGGGAAAACCCGGATCGGTGGTAATGCCCGCAATCGCCACGTTTCCGCTCGCATCCAAGGCGATTCCGCCCAGCGCCGGCAGATACTGGCTGTTGGTCTCGCCCAGAAAGGTGGACCAGACCAAGCCGGTGCCAGCCGGATTCAAACGCGAGACGAATACGTCGGAGACATTGAGCGTTCCCTGGAGTTGCGTCTGAAACGCGCCCGGCGTAACCGGAAAATCGGAGGCGGAAGTCGTGCCGGCGACGGTGGCTGCACCGCTCGCATCCACGGCTACGAGCGAGATGGCGGTGCTCGGAATCAAGGGGTAGCACGAGCCAGAACACGGCAGTTGTTCGGGCACCTGCTCGCCACCGAGCAATGTCGAATAGGCCACCGTGTATGGCGGATCGGCCTGGCTCGCCGGCGAGAGCTTGACGACGAAGCCGTAGGAAAGCTCCTGACCGGTGGCCACGAATGGGATCGCAGTGTCGATCGCTCCCGGCGTGACTGGAAAATCCAATTGGGTGGTCGATCCGGCGAGATACAAATTGCCGGCTGGATCGAACGCAATGGCGCTAATGCCAGTCCCGTGATTGGAACTGGAGTCCTGCCCGCCGAAGGTGCCGGTGAACAACACGTGCGTGCCGGTGCTATCGAGCTTGGCGATCAGACCGGCGATGCTGGAGTTTTGAAACGGGGCGAATGCCGTCGAACCTACAATCCAAAGATTGCCCGCCGGGTCCACGGCGGCGGCGGCGGCCTGATCGTTACTGCCCGCCATGAAGGGAAACTCGGAGATGACGTTGCCAGCCGCGTCCACTTTCATCACGAACATAGGCACCGGTTGTGGGATGCCAACCGGCAACGCCGACGAACCGACGATGAAGCTATTCCCCTGCCCATCCGGGACGATGCAGCACGGCGTGAAATCGAGGTAACTGAGATTGGACTGCTGGGCGTGGACGGTGGAGAGCGACAAGGCGATCAACGCCGCAGCCAGACGGAACGACGTAGGAAGACTCATGGGAAACGCTCCTGGGCAGGGCGCGGAGGAAAGAAACTGCTGGAGCCATTATCTACTAAAGAAGTGCGAAGCGCAATGGGCTTATCCCGGCCAAGTGTCTCGTGCGGTATCCCGGAATGGGGCCGAGCGTGCTCGGCCCCTGCGAAACGCGGCGGGCAGAGCTTAGCGAGCGGCGCTGTCTTTCGGCGTTGCCAGGTAGCCTATGATCTGATCTTTGGTGATCTGATTGATTACGATCTCGTACGGAGTGTGGCCGCCCTTGGCGGTCAGGAACTGCACCGGCTCGTTGGCATTCTTATCCTTCTTCTCGTACTGCTTGTCGTCGGCCGAGACGATGACCGTGTACTTATTGCGCTTGGGATCGGTCTTCTCCAGCTTCAGCGTGATGTCGCCGACGCGCTGCGGCTGTTTGGTCCTGCCCAGCTTGATGTCGAAATAGTTGCGTTCGCCCCTCATCTTGAGCGCTTGCAGTTCGGTGCCGTTGGTGGCGATAAGCCCGCTTTGCACGCCCAGGTCGCCGGTGACGCTCTTGAGATCCGCGATCGTCTTCTCGAGCTGGCTCTGCGTCATGGCGGCCTGCGACTTTACGGAACCCACGTCGGTGGAAACGTCGGCGATCTTGGCGTTGGCCGCCGTCACGGACTGATTGACCTCGGTGATCTGGCCGGTCACCTGCTGTTGCATCTTGGCTTCTTCGGCCTGAAGCTGCCGGGCCAATTGGTCGGCGTGAGCTTGCGCTTCCACCTTTGCCTGGCTGGACATGCTCCGGGCCTGCAAGTTGGCGGTCGCCAACTGGTCTTTCAGATCTTCGATGTGGCGAGCTTCGGCCGCCGTGCTGACCGAGGATTCGTCACGCACGCCGGATACCGCCGCCTGCAGCTTTTCGATCTTCTGCGTCGACTCGGTGCGAAGGTGGTCCACCTGCACGAACAGGTAGATATTGACTGCCAACAGGGCGATCAGCCCTCCTGTCAGCAGCGGTATTGCCACGCCCGATTTCTGGGGCGGGGGCTCGTATGAGGTTATGCTCACGTCTTGAACTCCTTAAGCTTTCTAGTATAGATGGGAATGGGCCGGATGCGGTTTCATCCCCGTCCCCACCCGATACGGCTGCCGCGGCCGATTCTACCGCTCTTGGACTGTGCTTGGGCCGGGCAGCGGCGGGGGCTTGGCTTCGGCGGTATCGTGCCTCGGCCCGAGGCCCAATGCGATCAGAGAGAGAGAATCGATCTTGCCCGTGCCTTGCAGATTCTGCTCGCTCTGAAATTGTCTGAGGGCGTCGATGCTATTCTGACCCCACGCTCCGCTTGCGTCTTCTGGCTTCAGGTAGCCCTTCGCCGCTAGCGCCTGCTGAATTTCCTGGTACCGCTCCGGCGCCGGCGCCATTTGGCGAGGCCGACGGGGCGCCACCGTCGCCCTCCTGCCGCGCCTGGAAGACGCAGACTTGGAAGCTACCGACTTCGGCCGGTTGGCATTGGTCACGCCGGGTCTAGCGGCCGTGGGCTTATGCGCGGCACTGGCTGCCACCGGGCGCTTGCCGCCGGCCGCGGGTCGGGCCGCGACCGTATTAGCGGCTGGCTTCGCAGGTGGTTTCGCCGCGGGTTTTGCCGCTGCCGGCGCCGATTTCGCAACGACCGGCGCGGCCGGTTTTTTCGATTGCGCCGCCGCGGCGGCTGCACACGCCATTACCGCCGCTAAGGCGCACAAAACCCTTCGCATATTCAATGTCTTAATTTTACCAGGGAACCGCGGCCCCCAAAGTTGCCCCTCGGAGGCCGCGCGAGCCTTCCGTTACGGCTTGGCCGGCAGGAAACCGGCAGGGTAGCTGTAAACCCACTTGGGCGAGTTTGGCGCCTCCTGCCGCAGGATGTGGAACTGCACCGCGTCGCCAGGCTTCAGCGTGGCCTGTACCTTCTTCACGTCCTCGATGCTGTTGATACGCTGTCCGGCAATGGCGACGATCACGTCGCCTTTCTGCAGGTGGATGTCCTCTGCGAAGGAATTGGGTTCGACCTCCAGCACCCGCACGCCAGCCTTTTCCTTGATGCCAAGCGTCTCGATCTGGCGCTCGGCCAAGGTTTCGATTGTCATGCCGAAGCTCACTGCGGTGCCTTCCCCTTTTTCCGGGGTGGCTTCGCTGCCGTTGCCGAACCGGTCGGGGAAGAGCTGCGCCCGGTCGGCCACCTGCACTTTGAAGTTCTGCCGCTTGCCTTCCCGCACCACCGTCAGTTCGAGCGAATTGCCCACTGGCGTGGAGGTCACCGTGGCCACCAGTTGATTACCGTCGCGAATCGGCTTGCCGTTGATGGCCACCACCACGTCGCCATCCTTAATGCCGGCCTTGTCCGACGGGCCGCCCGGCGTCACCGACTGCACAAACACACCCTCGCTGACACCGCTGGCCTTCAGGTTCGCCGCCGTTTGCGGATCGTCCGCCTGGCCGAATGAGATACCGACGCCGCCGCGGGTTACCTTGCCATCTTTAATGATGGCGTTGTACACCATCACCGCCGTGTTGATAGGCAGGGCGAAGCCGATGCCCTCATACGCACCCGAACGCGATGCGATGGCAGTATTGATGCCGATCACCTCGCCGCGCATATTCAGCAGTGGGCCGCCGGAGTTGCCTGGGTTGATGGCGGCGTCGGTTTGCAGAAAATGTTGAAACTGCATGCTGGCATCCACTTCGCGGTCCTTCGCGCTGATGATGCCGGCGGTCACTGTCTCCTGATAATTGAACGGCGAGCCGATCGCCACCGCCCAGTCGCCCACCTGCACCCCGTCGGAGTTGCCGATCTTGGCCGGTTCCAGCGCGCTCTTGCCGGTCACCTTGATCACCGCCAGGTCGGTCGACGCGTCCGTGCCCACCAGCTTGGCGTCGTATTCGGCCACATCGCCGTGAAACTTAACCCGGATGCGGTCGGCCTTGTCTACCACGTGGTTGTTGGTCAGGATGTAGCCGGCCCGGTCCACCACCACGCCAGAGCCCAACGCCTCGGTGCGGCGCGATCTCATGTTCGGGCCGCCTTCGCCGAACGGGTTGCCGAAGAAGCGATACAGAAAATCGTTCATTCCGCCGTCGCCTTCGCCCTGGCCCTCGCCTTGGTCGCCCTCGTCTGGCTGAAGCTGGCGCCGCCGCCGGTTGGGGTTCTGCGGCGCTTTCGGCATGTAGGTGGTCGAAATGCTCACCACCGAAGGCTCGACCTGTTTGGCGATCGGCGTGAACTGGCTCGGCAACTCAACCGCGGCCGGAATCGTCAGTGGCGTTGCGTCCGGCGCGAAATTGCCTGTGCTGGAACGGGCGGCCTTCACTCCCGTGGTGACCAGCGTGCCGATGACGACGCCGATCGCCAGCGTGAACACAATCAGCGTGACCGAAAACAGCTTCTCGGTTCGTAACCTGTCGAAGAATCTCATGGAATGTCCTAACTCCTACGCTCCGCGCCAGCCTGTGTCAAAACGCATCGGGCTGCCGATTAGCCTAATTAAGATGGATGTGGCCGTGTGCCCCATGGTTTCACCTCCACCAGCACCACTCCTCCCAGAATCAGGCCCGCCCCGGCCGCCGCTCTTCCAGAAAGGCCCTCGCCGGTCAGGAAGTACGACGTCAGCCAGGCCATCACCGGCTCCAGCATGTAGATCAGTGCCGTACGGGTAGAAGTAGTATACCGCTGAGCCCACGCCTGGACGGTAAATGCCAATGCTGTGGCCAACAATCCTGTTACCAGTATCGCGCAGACCACCGAGGGGCGCCACTCCGCGTGCGGCTTCTCCAGCCACCACAACAGCGCCCAACTCCACGCTGCCGAGGTCGCGATTTGCGTCACAGAGAGCAACTCGAAGCTGATCTGGCCCGAGTAGTGGCCCAGCGCGACGATGTGCGCCGCGAAGCCGAACGCGCACAGCAGTGTCAGCAGGTCGCCCTGGCTGATCGAGCCCAGGCTGCCGTGGAGCGTCATCAGTCCCATTCCCACCGTCGCCACCAGTAGACCGGCGACATCCGACCCCAGCGGCCTGATTTTATAGACCACCGCGGCCAAGACTGGCACCAGGACCGAGCACAGGCCCGTGATAAAGGCCGATTTGGGCGCGCTGGTGAGCCGCAGGCCGAGCGTCTGCGTGACGAAGCCGGCAAATAGCAGGCTGCCGATCATGACCCCTGCGCCCACCGATTTCCAGTCGCGCGCGCCTTTGCCCACGCCGCGGAACAGGACCAGCAGCGCGGCCGTCGCCAGGGAAAACCGCAGCGCGAGAAAGTACAGTGGGGAGATGCCAGTCAGCGCCGATTTCACCACCACGAAAGTGGCGCCCCAAACGATTGTGTTCCAGACCAGCAGCGCCTCGGCGGCGCGCTCCCGCTTCACCGCCCATCGCTCCCCGGCTCGGTCAGTTGGGTACCGAGCAACCACAGCATCAGCAGGAAGATGCGTTTCAAGCCCAAATCGCGGCCTTCGGGCCGGAACCATTCCTGCAACGTGTGCGCTCCGCCGCCGACGCCGCCGGCGCCGATGGCGATGGCCGGCGTGCCGAGCGACAGAGGAATATTGGCGTCGGTCGAAGCGCAATCCAGGCGGGAGCGTATTCCGAGGTGCGCGTCCACCGCGCGGATGTATTTGAGGATGGGCGCATCGTCGGCCAGCGCCGCGGCGGGCCGCGAACCGATCTCCTTCAGGCGCGAGGTAACCGGGCCGCCCGTGGCGCGCTGGTTCTCGGCTTCCCGCGCGCGCTCCACCGCCCGTTCCAGCGCGCTGACCAGTTCGTCCATCTTCTGATTGCTTTCCGAGCGAATGTCGATCTTGGCGCGCGCCGCCTGCGCGATCGCGTTCACGCCCGCGCCGCCTTCAATCATCCCCACGTTGATGGCCGACTTGGGCGAGCCATCGACCGCCGTATCCGCGAATAGCGCCACCGCACGGCACAGCGCGTGTAGCGGATTGCCAACGCCAAAATCGCTCCAGCTATGGCCGCCCGGGCCGCTAAAAACGGCTTCGAAGCGCCGGCTTCCCAATGCCCGACAGGTGATGTGATCGGTATTGGCCCCATCGGCCACCACGAATGCCGCGATCTGGCGCGCCAGCGCGGATTGCTTGCACAAATAGCGCATGCCGAGCAGATTGCCTTCGCCTTCCTCGCCCACGTTGGCCACTAACAGCGGGCTCAGAGCGAATTCGGGCAACTTCGGCCCCGACTTGCAGGCGCGGGCGAAGCCGAGCAGCGCGGCCAGCCCGGCGCCGTTGTCGCATACGCCGGGGCCGCGGAACCGGCCGTCGGCATCTACCGCGATTTCATCCTTCGATCGCGCCGGAATCACCGTGTCCAGGTGCGCCGTCAGCGCCACGTACGGCCCATCGCCCAGTGCCGCGACTACGTTGCCCACGCGGTCGATCGAGGCCTCCCAACCGAGCGCGCGGAACTGCTCCAGAAACCACGCCGCCCGGTCCGCCTCCTGAAACGTCGGCGCCGGCACGCGGCACAACTCCAGGTGCTTTTCGTTGATCCACTGCTTCTCGCGGGTGAACCATTGCAGGCATTCCTTCACCCCGCGATGATCGGTCAATCGATTCAGGTTCACCCCGTCCGCCGCGCCGACAGCCATCTGTTCGAGTGTAGCAGCCGTGGAGCGGAACCCGTTCTATTGACGGCGCGAAGCCCCCCGCGCCTATTCGCCGAGAGCTTTCTCGATGGCGCTGCGGAGTTCCGGTGCGTCCGGCTTCACGGCGCTGGGAAAGAACGCGATCACCTGGCCGTTTTTGTCGATCACGTATTTGCTGAAGTTCCACTGCGGTAAATGCCCGGAAGCACCGAGGAATTGATAGATCTGCGACTGATCCGGATTGGCCTTAGTGACGACCTTCGAGAACATCGGGAAGGTCACGTCGTACGTGCGCTTGCAGAACGTGGCGATCTCCGCGGGAGTGCCCGGTTCCTGTCCACCGAAATCGTTGCTGGGAAATCCGAGCACCTCAAACGCCTTGCCGCTCATTTCGCGATGCAGCTTTTCGAGACCCTCGTATTGCGGCGTGAAACCGCACCTGCTGGCCACGTTCACCACCAGTGTGACTTTACCCTGAAACGCGGCCATGTCGGCCGGCCTACCGTCCAGATAGGTTGTCTTCAATTCGTAAAACGACTTCACTGCGCCTCCCGAGTCTTGCGCGGTTGCGGTCGGAGCGGCCACGGCGGCAGCCATCGCGAGAAATGTCAGAATGTGTTTCACTTGTTTGTTCCTCTCCAGTGCGACGGAGTTCGCGAGCGAGCTCCAGTAGCTTAGATCCAAGTTAGCCCAGGAAGGCGGCCGGGGTCAAACGGGGTGAGGCTTCGCGTCTTACAGCCAACGCCAGGTAGGCGCCCGCGGCTGCTGTGACTCTTAAGTCGACACTTGGGCCTCGTGGATTCGAACTGGACTGGAAGCCATTACTGCCGACGTCTCACTCCCACCCCTGCCGCCGGCTCAAGCGGGCTGGAAAATCTTAGCCGCCGATTTCTTCCTGGTATTGAATCTTACAGTCATTCAACTACCTCCTCGCCTGGATTCGCAGAAAGTTGGGCACGGGGGTTTCGGAGGCTACCACCATGTAGCCGCCGCCGCAGCCGGAGTACATGGCTCCAGAGTAGCGGGACTGGAACCACGTCAAGATCGCTTTCAGATCGGTGTGGATGGTCGGGCGGGGACTGTGTGCGGCAGAATCGCTTCCCAGCATTGCATGCAGTGATTCAGCGAAGCTCCCAGGCCGCGGACGTCCCGATTCACGATGCCGTCGAAACACTGCTGGCCGGTTTCTCCCAGTTCGCGAATCCATCGCGGATCCAGATTCTGAATCCCCGGCGGGTTGTAACCGGGAGGCCGCTGGTTGATCGGCACCAGATAGAGAACCTCTTCCAGCCAGCGCCCTACCTCCGGATCGGAACAAGACTAGACGTGCGACGGGAAGGCGCCGCTCTCGACGCCGGGCACGCGCTGATACCACTCCGGCAGCGGCTTGCGGTCGATGGCGCGGATGCGCGTGTAACCCAGGTCGTGGAAGTGACGGGCCAGCGCGCCCGCGATGAACCCGCCGGCGCCCGCGATCACGATCAGGTCGTCTCGCTCCAGCCGGCGGTCGATTTGAATGGCGGAGTTTTCTTTCATTAGGAGTATGCTGCGGCAATGTTTCTTTGGTGGGGCATGCTTTCGCTTGCCCGTGGTTTCCCCGGGGCCGGCGCCGCGCCCGGAGCAGACGGTCGACACACGCGTAGCCAAATCGGATGCTATGCTTGTGGTGTTCGTAAAAGGCGTTCATGTTGTTCTCCTTCGAAGGCTTCGAATCCCTCGCAAGGTATAGCATGGACGCCTCCTGTTTCACCACCGCCCCGGCGCCAGCGGGATATCAAGGGCACAGCCCTTGGCTAGCTTGCCCTACCTACGCCGCTCAGCGCGCTCTGTGGTTCGGGAACAGAATTGCCACGCTGCGTGCGGCATTCGCGCAAGGTTGACGCGAGGCCCGTGCACATATTATCGTTAACTCAAACGAATATCCACACGCCGTCGGCCGCTCTGCCATCCGCTATGTCGAACTCATCCCAACCCTGGCACTATCTGATCCTGACTGCAGCGAACGCCGATCAGGCGGCGGCTTACGAAGCGCAGATCCGTGTGCGCCGCGAGACAGGTCCGTTGACCCACGTGCGAAATGCGCTGGTGGTCGCCGACCCGCAGGGGCGCCGCGTGGGCAGCGGCGGAAGCACGATCGAATGCCTGCTCGAAGTGCTGCGCCGCGAGGCCGCCTCGGGCCAAAACGTCGCCGGCTTCGCAGCCGCCGAGAAGGTGCTGCTCGGCCTACGCATTCTGATCGTGCATGCGGGGGGCGACTCGCGGCGCCTGCCCGCCTACTCGCCCTGCGGCAAGATCTTCGTCCCCCTCCCCGGAGACTCCGCTTCCGCGCTCACACCGACGCTGTTCGACCGGCTGGTCCCAGCCTTTCTGGACCTGCCCGCCGGCGCGCCAAGCACGGGGCAGATCGTGGTCACCTCCGGCGACGCACTGATACTTTTCGATCGCGCCGAGCTGGGTTCCCTTCCGCCGGGGCTCACCGCGCTCAGTTCCCCGGTGTCGCCCGATGAGGCGGCGCGTCACGGCGTACTCTGCGCCAACCGCGATGGCTCCGTCCGCACGTATCTGCAGAAACCGGACGTGCCACGCCAGGTGGAGGCCGGAGCGATTGACGCCGATGGCCGGAGCGCGCTCGACATCGGCGTGATGAGTCTGGACGCCGCCGCCGCGGCAAGGCTGCTGGGTGCCTTTTGCCAAGCTCACGCGGAATCGGCCGATGGCCCGGCCGCGATTTCGTGGACTCCGGAGGGCTGGCGGATCGCGCTCACGCACGGCATCGATCTGTATCGCGAGATTTGCTGCGCACTCGGCACGGACACCACGCTGGAAGACTACCTGCGCGGCGTACGGTCGAGTGGATCGAAACTCGCGGAGCCGGTGTTGGCCCGATTGTTCGAGGAACTGCGCACCATTCCATTTCATGTCCGGATGCTCCGCCAGTGCAGTTTCCTGCACTTCGGATCCACCAGCCAGTTGATCACGAGCGGCCTCGAACTGATCCGCCACGATACAGGTGCTGCGCCATATTGCACCATATTATCGATCGGCTGCGCGACTCACGGCGGCGGCGCACTCGACGGCGCCGATGCCTGGGTCGAGGGCTGCCGTCTGCACGCCCCGGTGCACCTGGCGCGCCGCAATGTGGTGGTGGGCATCGACGTATCCGAACCACTCGAACTCCCGACGGGAGCTTGTCTCGATCTATCGCCCGGCATGAACCGGGAAGGCCGGCCGGTCTGGTTCATCCGCTACTACGGCATCGACGACACATTCAAGCATTCCGTCGCCGGCGGTGCCACGTTTTGCGGAAAACCGCTGGTCGCCTGGCTGCGTGCGGCCGGCGCAACCGAAGCCGAGATTTGGAGCGGCGATACGCCGGAAGCCGAACGCACGCTCTGGAACGCCCGTGTTTCCCCGTCAGAAAGCGAACACGCAGCGTACCGGCATTGGCGCTGGATGCTCGACATCGACCGCGCCTCCCCGGAACAGAAGCGCGCCTTCCTCGCCGCCGATCGATACAGCTCCGCCGAGATCGCCGTGCGCGTGGATCACGATGCTTTTCACAGCCGCCGCGCGGCGATTCGCGCCGACGCGATCCGCATGCAATCCTTCGTCAGGCGCGGCTGATTGGGGAACGCCCCTTGCGTTGCGCTCCAATTCTGGCCGGGGGCTCGGGAGTCCGCCTGTGGCCGATGAGCCGCCACGAGCTGCCGAAACGGTTGATCCCGCTCGCCGGCGGCCGCGCGTAGCGTCAGAGTCAGGGAGAGCGGAAGCTTATGGTAGTCGATGATTGAGCCTCGCCTTTCCGGTGGCACAAGGGTCGAGATATCGAAACATCGTCTTCAGGTCTTTCGCTGGCTGGATGCGCGGACTATCAGTTGTGGCGAGAAGAGAATGCGCCGCGGTACGGTGGGCGCTTTCGTCTGCATCGAATTCATCAGCAGGTCCGCGGACGTCCGGCCAATCAGAGCGCTGCTCTGGTCGATGGTGGACAGCGGCACGCGGAGAAGGTCGGAATAGTGCACATTCCCGGCGCCGATCACCGCGATATCCTGCGGAATCCTGAGGCCCGCTTCCAAAATCGCTTTCATCGCCCCGGCTGCCACCGGGTCGTTGTAGCAGAAAACGCCGTCGGGGCGCGGCTTCAACTCCAACAACCGCCGCATCGCGCTATATCCGGCGGCGTCCTCATATTCACAGCCGCTGATGCATCCACCCGAGACCGCAAACTCATGGCTCTCGAGCGCGCGGCGATACCCGCTCAGCCTCCCGGTTCCGGTCGAAATAGCCGGCCCGCGAATGTGCGCAACGCACGTGCATCCTTGCTCAATCAGATGCGAGGTCGCCAAATAGCCGATCTCCTCGTTGTCGACGCCAACGTAATTTGCATGCAAGCCCGTAACGGTGCGGTCGATGAACACATACCGCGCGTTGGTGGCCGCGAGCGCATCGGTAAGCTGTGGGCTGGCCCGGCCGGCGGCAGACGCGATGATCAGGCCGTCAACGCTGCGCCCCTGAAAAGACCGGATCTGCTGCAGTTCCCTGTCCGCGCGCTCACCGGAGTTCGCGATGAGGATCTGATATCCCTGCGGTTCCAGCTTGTCGCCGATCCCTCTGGCAACCTCCGCAAAAAAGGAATGCATCATATCGGGAACTATCAGTCCGATGAGGAAGGTGCGGCGGCTGGCCAGCCCGCGGGCCATAAGATTCGGCTGGTACTTGAGTTCCTTCGCGCGCTGCAGAACGCGCCGGCGCGTTTCCGCGCCGACATCCTGGTGATTCCGTAACGCTTTGGAAACCGTCATCAGCGAGACGCCCAGATCGTCGGCGATGTCCTTCATTCGAACTGACACGTTGAGTCTCCTAAGCTCGTGATCTCCCGATAACTGCTTCTTCGCGCGTAACGTACACGGATAACACAGTGTTTCACTTGAACTGCAAGCCGGACGACGCAGATGCGCGGCGGCACGACGCTCGTCTTAGCAGCCCGCTTCCAGGCGCTCCGCCAAACTAGTCTCCCGTTTCCAAAGTTCGTTTACCGCTCCTTGACGGTCGCGGCTCTGTTTCGGAGCCGCGCGCGGAAGCAAGCGGTCAAGACACTTCAGAGAGACTACACTAGCACGGGCCTACACCGCTCTCGACCTTGACAGGCCTCGATTATAGCGCTATAGTCTGGCTTCAGGTCACATTGGCTAACGCGTCGGGCGGGGGGGCAATAGTAGGCATGCCGATCTTGATTTTGCCGGTTGCGAGGCTGCTCTCTCTCGCCGGCGTTGTCCGGCACTATCGGCTCCAGCGGAACCAACCTGACTATAAGTGAGGGTAAACGGATGTCAGAAACGATATATCTAATCGCGAACGGCGATCTGCGCCTCTCGGCAAACCGGAACTGCTGGGCCGCGCAACAGAAGGTCGAAGAGGCCGTGATGGCAGCAGTGCGGGCCGAGGGAGGGAAGATCCAGCGTGGCCACCCGTATGACCCTGCCTTACAGCACGGCTTCATTGGCAGCCAGAAGCAGGGGATTGAGGTATTCAAGACCATTCCGCCACAGGCGCCACTGATTGTCTGCGAGGCCGTATGGCAATACAGTCACCAGGTTCTGACCGGGCTCGCATCGCACAAGGGGCCGATTCTCACAGTCGCCAACTGGAGCGGCGAATGGCCAGGGCTGGTGGGAATGCTCAACCTGAATGCCTGCATGACGAAGGCTGGCATTCCGTTCAGCACACTGTGGAGCCTCGATTTCAAGGATGAGTTCTTCTTGCGCGGACTGCGCAAATGGCTGGACGGAGAGATGGTCGTTCACGATATCAGCCACGTGCATCCATTAAAAGACATGAAGCTTCCGGAAAAAGCCGCGAAGGCGGGCGAGGAACTGGCCGGCCAGTTGCGCCGTCAGAAGGCCATCCTCGGCGTCTTCGACGAAGGCTGCATGGGCATGTACAACGGCATCATCGAAGATTGCTTCCTGCTGCCGCTGGGCGTGGGCAAGGAGAGGCTGAGCCAGTCGGCCCTGTATGCCGAGATGCTGGCCACGCCGGAGGCCGAGGCGCGCGCCGTGCGGTCGTGGCTGGACGCCAAGGGAATGCGTTTCCTCACCGGTCTCAACCCAGAGACCGACCTGACCGACGCGCAGATTCTCGAGCAGTGCAAGATGTACATCGCCGCGTTGCGCATCGCCGACGATTTCGGCTGCGACGTAATCGGAATCCAGTACCAGCAGGGCTTGAAGGACCTCTGTCCGGCGTCCGACCTGGCCGAGGGTTTGTTGAATAACTCCGACCGGCCGCCGGTGCATGCTCGCGGCAACGGGCGCGTGCTTTATGAAGGCCAGCCGCTACCGCACTTCAACGAAGTGGACGAGTGCGCCGGCCTGGATGCGCTGATCACCAATCGTGTGTGGCGGCATCTGGGGTTTGCTCCGGAGACCACATTGCACGATGTGCGCTATGGCGAAGAGTTTCCCGTCAACGGCCAGAATGAGTTCGTCTGGATGTTCGAGATCTCCGGCGCCGTGCCACCCGCCCATCTCATCGGCGGCTATGCCGGAGCGGTGAGCGAGCGGCAGCCTCCCATGTACTTCCGTCTGGGTGGTGGAACGGTGAAGGGCGTTAGCAAGCCGGGTGAAATCGTCTGGAGCCGCGTCTACATCGAGTCCGGCGCTTTGAAGGTGGACATCGGCCGCGCCCGTGCTGTGGAACTGCCGCGGGAAGAAACCGAACGCCGCTGGAACATCACGACGCCGCAGTGGCCCGTCATGCATACCGTCATGTACGGTGTGGGCCGCGATCAATTGATGGCGCAGCACAAATCGAATCACATCCAGGTCGCCTACGCGCCCGACGCGACGGGCGCCGGCCACGCGCTTGCCGTCAAGGCCGCCATGTTTCAGGCTCTCGGGCTCGTAGTGAACGTCTGCGGCACCAACACTGGGCTCTGAATCGAACGCCAGCGAGGATGCGGCGATCGGCATTGGCAGCCTATGAACCGGCGTGTGATCGTATTGCGCGGGTTCCCTTCGGTGAAGCATATGCACCGCGTGGATAACTCGGCCGAGGTCCACGCGTGACCGGCGGGCGGTTCACCTCGATACAACGCAGAGCGGCTGGAAGCTCTGTTCAGCCGCAATGCCGTACTTCTTCATTTTGCGATAGAGCGTCATCCGGGACCACCTCAACTCAGCCGCAGCCTTGGTCTTGTTCCAACGCGCGCTGCTGAGAGCACCGATCAAGCGCTCCCGGTCGCCGCCGGGCGTGGTCAACCCACGCATGGTTTCGGACTTAAACCACTCCGGCAAATCGCTTTCTCCAATCGGGCCGGCCGGCGGATGGATGAAAATCGCCTCGACCAGGTTGCGTAGTTCCCGGATGTTCCCCGGCCAATCGTAGTCGATGAGGGTCTGGAGAACCGAGTCGGTCCATCCGGCAACGGCATTTCCGGTACGCCGATTCAGAACTCCGACGTAGTAGGAAAGCAGCTCCGGGATATCCTGTTTACGCTCGCGCAACGGGGGCAAATGGAGCCGGGCAACGCTCAGGCGAAAGAACAGGTCGCTGCGGAAGGTCCTGGCGGCAATCATGCCGGCGAGGTTCTGATTGCTGGCCGCGACAATACGGACGTCGAGCGGAAGGCTGGTGTTGCTCCCGAGGCGCTGAATCTCACGGGCTTCGAGCACGCGCAAGAGCTTGGACTGAGCATGCAGGCTCATCTCACCGATCTCATCCAAGAAAACCGTCCCTCGGTTGGCATACTCGAGCCTGCCGGGGTGGCTGGTGGAGGCGCCGGTGAAAGCGCCCCGTTCATAGCCGAACAGCTCACTCTCCAGCAGCGAATCCGGAAGGGCGGCGCAGTTGATGCAGACAAACGGGCCGCGCCAGCGACGGCTGCTGCTATGAATCACCTCCGCAGCCAGGTCCTTGCCGGTGCCGGTTTCTCCACTGATAAGCACACTGCAATCGGAGGCGGCGAGACTGGGCAGTTGCGATCGCAGATGACTCATCGCCGAGCTTGCACCTACGATGCGCGAGAGGTCGCCTCTCGCCAGCGTTGGGGGGCAGGTAGCGGGGAGGCGATTCGACAGCGATGCGCCGACGGCGGCTGCGACATCCGCGAGCGGGTCAGTCTGCTTGAGAAAATCGGCTACCCCGGCACGCAACGCATCGAGTAACATCGCTTCGGTACGGTTGGGCAGCCACAGCACGACGGGCGCGCGACAGCCGGACGAACGGATACGCCGTAACGCTTCCAGGAAGTTCGGTCCAGCCGGATCCAATTCTCCGAGACAGATTGCATCGGCGCGCTCGAGCGACCGGGATAACTCATTCCAATCGCTGCACTCTTCTACCGCGAATCCCCCGCCTCGCAATCCGCTTGAGAGTCGCGCCCTGGCCGTAGCGCGGAAGTCGACAGCCACTACATTTGTGTCCACGAGTCACCCTCCGAGGTTCCGCGAACCGTGTCCCGTCCGATCCCGACCAGGAAGTTGTACCACGGCAGACTAGGGCCGTCAAGAACAAACCGCAGTGTATGGCACTTTGTGTTGGCTACTCTCTTGCAAGGAAGTGATCGAAAGGACATTTGTGTTATCGATGGGCTCCGATCCGGAAGATCCTCCTCTGTCCGTGCCTCGCGATGCCGTATATACCAATTACCTTCAAGCTGGTAGCACGGCACGCGAAATCATCCTTGAGTTTGGCCAACACCACCGCGGGGAAAGGTACCCGCGGATACACACCAGGTTAGTCACTCACCCCGCCTATGCTGAAGATTTTCTGCGAGTAATCGCGGAAGCCCTCCGTAAGTGTAAGGCAGATATCGACGAAGAGCCACACCCAACGGGCGGCGTTCAGTAATAATCACGAGTGTAACAGGCTGTGACGAGCTGTTACACCCACTTTACACGGGTACTGGAGGGATGACGGTGGCCCCCGGAGCACTTGCCCATCACCGCAAACGCTCGACAACCCGTCTGCCGACAAACTCGCCCCGTGTAACTTTGCAAGTTACAGGCGTTCTGGATTAGCCGTCATCGGCACTGGCTAACGTGCGAATCCAGTCACTTACAGCACTAGCGTGTCGCGTTCCGAATGGCACGGTGCGTGCCTAAACAGGGCCTCCGGGAGCCGGATATGGGCGACTACACGGTTGTGGCCGATGCCGGCCAATCCATCATCAACGTTCTGTGGGATGAAATCCAGGCCGACCCGCAGGTTAACGCGCTGATTTCGACCGAAAGCGCTATCTCACTGGAATCGCCAGCCGATCTGGCCGGTAACAACTCCGTCCTGGTGTCGATCTATCTCTACCGCATTGTCGAAGACGCCTACATGAAGAACCAGTTCGTTTCCGTCGCGGGTTCCGGAGGGGCGCAGCGCAAGCCGCCTTTGATGCTCGATCTGTACTACCTGATCACACCCATGGTAGGAGCGCCTCGCGATCAGCAAATCGTCCTGGGCAAGATCATGCAGGTGTTGTACGACAGGGCGATTCTAGAGGGCCCCGACCTCTCCGGAACGCTGAGCGGCGGGAGCCAACAGCTTCGTGTGGTACTCAATCCGGTCTCACTCGAAGAAACCACCAGGGTCTGGCAGGCGCTGGAGGTTCCGTACCGCCTCTCGCTGTGTTACTTGGCGCGCGTGGCGATGGTGGATTCGCACTTCGAACAATTCAGCCAGCCCGTACTGGGGAAGGTAGACACGCTACAGCGAAACTAAGTCGAAGATATGGCAACGGCAATCCAGAATCTCGAATCCCAGGGCGTCCAAGTGGCGTTCGTGCTGGAACTGTACGATGGATTCACCGGGTTGGCGGACCTAGCCGGCGAGGTTACCGTCGAGGTGGCCGGCCACGAAAACGGATGGCAGAAGCCTAACGTCGCGCAGTTCGTGTTCTTTCTTCTCACGCCGGGCAGTTACACGGCGAGCGTCGCCAGCAGTCCTCTGACGCCGAACTATGCTCCGGCCAGTATTCCGATTACGGTACCCGCTGCCGGTTCGTTATGGCCGGCCTTCCCGGACCGCACGTTGGCGGACCCCACGAAGCTGCTGGACGACCCAACGCAAACCGCCGCCTATTTGGCGCAGCGGGCGCAGGCGACGCTGGCACCGACGGTTCAGTATCCATTTCCGACGGGCGCGTCGCTGGCGCGAGGAACGGTAACGGCGGCGGGCGCGCCTTTGGCGGGCGCGAAAGTTACCCGCGTGGGCGGCACGGAACAGTACGTAACAGCCGCCGACGGCCAGTACGTGCTCTTTTTCGACTCGGTTGCCGGCACAGGTCAATCGGCGACGCTGCAGGCGGTGTGCGCACCGCATCCGAATCAAGCTATCACGGTGACGCTACTGCGGGGAATGACGGTGTCCGGGGACATCGCAATGGCTTAGACAGACGGTAACTAAGGAGAGATCATGCCCGAGTATTTGTATCCAGGCGTATACGTTGAAGAGATCGATACAGGCAATCAGCCAATCGAGGGAGTGTCCACCAGTATCGCGGGATTCCTGGGAATCGCCGAGCGGGGCCCGCTGTTGCCCACGCTGGTGACGAGCTACACGGAATTCGTTCGCAACTTCGGCGGATACGTGCAGATCAGTGGAGTGGATTACTACCTCGCGTATGGAGTGGAAGGCTTCTTTCTGAATGGCGGACAGGAAGCTTTCGTTGCGCGGGTGGCGAGTTCCACGGCCGTCGCGGCGACCGGGGGCTCGGGCGGCTTGGGCGTGGCGGCGATCGGTCCCGGGACGTGGGGCAACCGGATCTTCTACAAAATCGCGGATGCCGGATCGAACGATCCCACTCAGTTCAAGCTGTACATCATGTACTACCAGACGATGCCCGCGTTGACGACGAACGGGACGCCGGCGGGCACCGGAGCCGCAGATGCGCCGACGGCCGCCGCATCCACGCTGGTTGTGGATCCCACTCTGCGCGATCCGGTGTCGCTGCGCGACACCAACCGCACCGAGCCCACGATTACGGAAGTGTACGACAACCTCACGGCGAATCCCGCTGCCACCAACTTTTACGTGACGCTGGTAAACAACGCCAGCACCGTGGTGACGCTGTCGCAAACGGCGGCGGGCCGTCCCGCCGATACCGCCCCATTGCAATTGACCGGCGGTACGGACGGCGCGGCGATTGCGCTGGCGGATTTCGAAGGTAACCCAGCGGCGCTGCCCGGTACGCGCACTGGCATCGCGGGGCTTAACGATGTGGATGAAATCTCGCTGCTGTGCTGCCCCGACGAGAACCTGTTCCCGCAGATCGCCAGCGATCTGGTAGCCCAGTGCGAATTGCGGATGGACCGGTTCGCAATCCTGCAGTCGGCGTTTGCGGCGGGCAATCCATCGAATTTGTTACCCAGCGTCCCGTCCGAGTACGCGGCCTTCTACTACCCGTGGCTGAACGTTACGAATCCAATCACCGGCCGGCAGCTCAGCATACCTTCCGGCGCGCACGTGGCTGGAATCTATGCACGCAGCGACAACGCGATCGGCGTCCACAAGGACCCGGCGAACGAACCGATCCTGGGAATCAACAGCCTGCAATTCAATCTCGACGACGGCACGCAGGCCATTCTGAATCCGCGCGGCGTGAACTGCCACCGCTATTTCCGGAACAGCGGCAACTTGGTGTGGGGCGGACGCACCACCACCAGCGATCCCGACTGGAAGTACATCAACGTTCGCCGGCTATTCATCTTCATCGAGAAATCGATCAAAGAAGGAACGCAGTGGGTGGTGTTCGAGCCCAGCAATTCGGCGTTGTGGGCGAGAGTGCGCCGCAGCGTGAGCGACTTCCTCACCGGCCTGTGGAAGGACGGCATGTTGATGGGCGACAAGAAAGAACAAGCTTTCTTCGTCAAGTGCGACCAGACCACGATGACGCAGGCGGACATCGAAAACGGCCGCCTGATCGTGGTAGTGGGAGTCGCGCCCGTGTATCCGGCGGAGTTTGTCATCTTCCGCATCGGTTTGTGGGATGGCGGGGCGAGCGTAAGCGAAAGCTAGACCGTACAGCAAGGAGATTGAGCTCATGGCAAATGGAAGCCGCAACGATCCGTATTCTCAATTCAACTTCATTGTGGAGATCGATGGCGTTCCGCAGGGGGGCTTCAGCGAAGTCAGCGGCCTCACCATGGACACCAACATCATCGAATATCGCGAGGGGGCCGACGTCACGACCGTGCGCAAGTTGCCGGGATTGATGAAGTACAACCAAATCGTGTGTAAGCGCGGAATCGTCGACACTAACCTTTATACGTGGCGCAAGACGGTGATCGACGGCCAGACGCAACGGGCGACGGGAGCGATCGTTTTGCTCGACGAGGCGCGTCAACCCGCGTTGCGTTGGACCTTCACGCAAGGCTGGCCGAGCAAGCTGGAGGGCCCCGCCCTGAACGCGAAAACCAGCGAAGCCGCGGTGGAAACGCTGGAGATCGCACACGAAGGCCTCGAACTCGAACAGGCGTGACGTCGCTAATCCCGGAGGCGCCCGATTCCGACTTACCTCACTCCCGGAATTTATCAACGGCCGGCGGTGCAACCGCCGAGCGTTCTGCAGCTCGCGCGCATGGATATCGCCGGCTTCGCGGGCTTCGCCGAGCGCGGACCTCTGCCGCCCGCCGTGACGGATGAGACCTTCGACGCGTCCACGGTAGCGATCCATCTCACCGGCTGGGACGACTACCGCGCTACCTTTGGCGGGTTCACCGCGTACGGGTATTTGCCGTACGCAGTACAGGCGTTCTTTGAAAACGGGGGCACCGACTGCTACGTGGTGCGAGTGGCCGCAACCACCAGCACGGACCCGTCGCAGCTTCCCGCCACGGCCATATTCCCGGCCCCGATGTCGCTCGCGCCGGCGGGAATCACGCTCGCCGCCGCAGCCTCGGCGGGCGATCTCGCGGTGAAGATCAGCCCGGCTGGCGGCGCGGGGATTCTCGATCTGCTGGCCTTCACCGGGCAAGGCTTGGACGAGTATCTGGCGGTGCTGCGCGCCGATGCCGACGGCACGATGCATCTGGCGGCGCCGCTTCAAACCAGTTACCCGGCTGGGGCTCCGGTCGGGAAATACGCGCGCTCATTTCTGGTTTCGGCTGCCAGCGCGGGCCAATGGGGAAATCGCATTTCGCTCCAATTCACGCCGCTCGCCTACGGATCGAACGTACAGCAGTTTGCGTTGCTCGTGAAAGTCGCGCCGGGCCCCGACCTGACGGCGCCGGAGGAGGAAGAGTATTATCCGCAGCTTTCGCTCGACCCAGCCAGTGCCGTCTTCGCGCCGACCATCGTGAACGCCCAATCGCAACTGGTCGCCATCGATGCCACTGTCGCTTCCTCTTCGACCAGCGTGCTGGTCGGGTCGGGACCCATCGCCGCGGGAACCGTCTACCTGCGCGGAGGCGGCGATGGGCTGAGCGCGGTCACCACGCGCGACTACACAGGCGGGATGGCGGACTATCGCGGCCTGACGGTTTTCGAGCGCGTGGAGCAGATTGGAATCCTGTGCGCTCCCGATGCGGTCTGGCCCGGCCCACCACCCGCGCCGCCGGCAGCGCCGACTGTCCCCGTGGACCCGTGCGCCAAGCCGGCGGTCGCGACGACGCCACCTCCCGATCCGGACTCGACGGCCATCCCGCCCGCCATGGACGCTGGCGCCATTTACGCAGCCATGGCCGGCCAGTGCGGGCTCATGATGTACCGCACGGCGATTCTCGATTTGCCGCAAGGCACCTCTCCGTTGACAGCGGCAGGCTGGGCCGGTAACCAAGGGCTGACCAATGCCTTTTGGCGATTCGTCGCGGTCTACTATCCGTGGCTCCAAGTTCCGGACCCGCTTTCGCCGTATCAGGTTACGCGAACGGTCCCAGCCTGTGGGCACGTTGCGGGCGTTTATGCCACCACGGACCATACCGAGGGCGTACAAAAACCGCCCGCCAACGTGGAACTCAGCTTCGCGGTGGATACGGCGCTGGACATCACCGACCTGATTCAGGGGCCGCTCAACCAGGCGGCGGTGAACGCGATTCGGGTCATTCCGGGCCGCGGTATTCGCGTATGGGGCGCGCGATCTCTTGCCACGCTCGACCCCAACCAGCAGGACTGGATGTACATCCATGTGCGCCGCCTGATGTCGGCCATCGAAGCCACCGTGCAGCGGTCGTCGCGGTGGGTGGTTTTCCAAACCAACAACGCGACCCTGCAACGAACGTTGACCCATTCGCTGACGGTGCTGCTGGAGAGCATTCGCCAGAGCGGCGGCCTGGCGGGATCGACGGCTGCGCAATGCTATTTCGTCAAATGCGACGCGACTAATAACCCGCCCGCGGTGGTGGAAACCGGCCAGTTAATTTGTCAGGTGGGCGTAGCCGTGGCGGCGGCTTCGGAGTTCCTGGTGTTCCAGTTCAGCCAGGACGTGGCGGGTTCGAACATGGTGGAGGTCTGACCGATGGCACTGCTGAGGACCGATCCGCTAACGGTATTCAACTTCTACCTGACGTTGATCGATTCGTCGAACGTGCTCGGCAGCCTGGTCAGCGTGGTGCTGAACTACGCCGTCGCCGGCTTTTCGGAGTGCTCCGGATTGGAAGCTTCGATGGAAATCATGGAGTACAAGGAGGGCGGAGAGAACGGCTACGTCCACAAGTTCGGCACGCGCGCCAGTCACTCCAATATCACGCTGAAACATGGTGCCATTTTTCTCTACGACGACCTGTGGAACTGGCACTACGCCTGGGTTACGGGACAGGGCACGCGCAAGGATGGCTTGATCGTGCTCGAAGACGAGGGCGGTAACCCCGCCAAGATCTGGAAGTTCAAGCGCGGCATTCCCATGAAGTGGGTGGGGGCCGCGCTCAACGCCGCGCAAAGCGCGGTAGCCATCGAGAGCCTGGAAATCGCCCATGAGGGCCTGGAAATGGAACTGGGGAATTAACGCGCATGGCAAACAGAAATGGCGGCGATGTCGAAGTCGGGGAAATCGTAACCGAGCTGGTAGTGACCGAACCGAATGGCGCACTCAGCCGGGAAGAGATGAGGAGAATCGTCGAAACCGTTATGCAGCATGTGCGCGCGGAAAAGGAGTGCGGCCAGCAGCGGGAAAAGGACACCGGCGTTCGCGACCGTGCCTACCAGGCGGAGGGCAGCGGGACGGAGTAGCGTATGCCGGAGAAAATCACCATCACCACCGAAGCCGGCGACACCATCGAAGCGCTATTTAACCCCGAGCGCTACACCGTGACAAAGGGCGTGCAGTTCGCCGAAATCGGTATCCCCGGCCTGGATTCCCCGGTTCTGCAGTTCGTGCGCGGCCAGAACGAAAAGATCCAGATGGAACTGTTCTTCGACACGACCGATCAGGGCATGATCGATCCGGTGACCGACGTTCGAACCTTGAGCGGCCAGGTGTATCAGCTCCTGAAGGTGGATGGCGACACCCACGCGCCGCCGCGCGTGCTGTTGTCCTGGGGCGACGACAATCAGCTTACCTCCTACGGATCGAGCGTCGCGCCGTGGCTGGTGCTCGAAAGCGTGAGCGAAGAGTTCAACCTGTTCGCGCCCACCGGCATTCCGCTGCGGGCCAAACTGAACTGCACGTTCCGCGAAGCGTGGACGATCGACCAGCAGCTTCAGGCCACGCCGCGGCATTCGTCGGACCGCACTAGCGTGCGCCAGGTGCAGCGCGGCCAGACGCTGGCCTACATCGCCTACCTCGAATACGGCGACCCCACTCAGTGGCGCCTCATCGCGGACGCCAACACGCTGGAGAATCCGCGTGTGCTGACGCCCGGCACGACCCTGACCATTCCACGCAACGTCGCGGGAGCTTCCCAATGAGTTCTCCCACGCTGCTGCCGGTGAATATTTATGAAGGCCAGGATTTCTATGTCCCGGCGTACCGGGTCATCGTCAACGCGCAGGAACTGGAGATCGAAAGCGACGTCATCAGCGTCACCTACACCGACAGCCTCACCAACGTCGATTCGTTCGAGATGGTGGTGAATAACTGGGATCCCGACGGCGTTTCGGGAAGCCCCGCGATGGGCGCCTTCAAATACAGCGACACCGATACATTCAACCCGTGGCAGCAAGTGGAGCTGTGGATGGGCTACTACCACAACGGCAACGACGAGTTGGAGCGGATGCTGACCGGCGAAATCTCCACCATGTCGCCGAACTTCCCCTCGGGCGGAGGCTCGACTCTGACGGTGCGGGCGCTCAACCTGCTGCATCGCTTCCGCACCAAGCAGGAGACCAAGGCTTACTTCAACAAGAAGGACACGGAGATTGCACAGGACCTGGTGAACGACATCGCCACCGACCTGCGGCAGAAGATTCCCCAACTCACACTGCAAATGGATCCCGACGAAGTGCAGCAGAACTTGGCGGCGGAAGAACAGATTCCGTACCTGGAGATGCACAATCAGTACCCGATCGTCTTTCTGCTGCAGCGTGCGCGGGACATCGGCTACGAGCTGTTCATCGAGGAGCAGGGCACCAACCAGCAGCGTACCGTGATCGTGCACTTCCTGGAAACCGCCGACGTGGTGCGCCACACGTATGTCGTGGAGTGGGGCAAATCGCTGATCAGTTTCCAGCCCACGTTGCAAACGGCGAACCAAGTGAGCGACCTCACGGTAACCGGCTGGAACCCTCAAACCAAACAACAGATCAAAGTGCAGGTGACGCGGCAGGATCTGGCGAACGAAGGCATCATCGATCCCACCGCCCTGAACATCACGGAGTCCGAACTGTCGCAAAAATCCGAGTTGGTGGTGGACCACCCGGTGCAGAGCCAGGCCGAAGCCCGCATGATCGCACTCAAACGAATGCGCCAGATCGCGCAAGGTCTGGTAGAGGCGCGCGGCAAAACTCTGGGCACTCCCGACCTTCGTTCCGGCTGCAAGCTGCAGATTGCCGGTTTGGGAACGCGCTTCAGCGGAACGTACCTAGTGACTTCGACGACCCACACCATCGGCGATGGCGGCTACACCACCGATTTCACCGCGCGTATGGAGGCTGCCAGCTAATGACCATCAATGGAGTGGTGATCGGCACGGTGACCAATGTGATGGACCCATCGCAACAGGGCCGGATCAAGGTGACCTTTCCCTGGCTGCCGGATACGAACGAGACCGACTGGGTTCGCATTGCCGCCCTGATGGCCGGCGGTAAGCGCGGTTCGCTGCTGCTGCCGGAAGTCGGCGACGAAGTGCTGTGCGCGTTCGATCATGGCGATTCGCGATTTCCCTTCGTGATCGGCTTTCTGTGGAACGGGCAGGATTTGCCGCCTTCGCAGGATGTTCGCGTCCGCCAGATCCGGAGCGTGAACGGCCACAACATACAGTTTCTCGATTCCACACCACAGAACGGCGACATGGGCGCGCTGGTCATTCAGGATGCGCACGGCAACACAATGACCATGTCGAACGGCAAGATTACGATTTCCAGCGTTTCGGTTCTGGAACTGAGCGGCAACACGATCATACTGTCGGGCCCCGGCTACAGCCGGACTATCGCCCCGAATGGGAACCCGATCTGATATGGATATCCAAGTCGACGCCAACCTGAGCGAGCTTTTCCAACTGCCGGCCTGCGCCGACATCGCGATTCCTTTGCCCAGCCCGGCCTCGATCACGCTGCCTACGGGCGGCACTATTTCGGCGTTCTCGGACATCTCCAAGGGCATTCCCACCGATTGCGCGATGACCTTCAGCCTGATGATTCAGATCGCGCCACTGCTGGCCAGCATGGAGTGCCTGCTGAAGGTCTTGAAACTGCTCAAACCGCTGATCGAGGTGATCAAAGGGCTGCCGATCCCTTCGCCCTCGGTGATCGAGGAATTCGTCGAAGCGGCAACCGGCCTGATCCCCTGCCTGCTGGTGCCGACTCCCGCCGCCATTATTCCGTTCATCCGCGATCTGCTCTGCCTGATCATCAAGGCGCTGAAATGTTTTCTCGGCCAGATGAAGACCATTCTGGGGGTGATGGGCAGCCTTTCGCTGCAATTGCAATCGGCCACGGCCGCGGGCAACACCACGCTGATCAATTCCATTCAATGCGCGCAGCAGAACGCGGCGGCCCAGGCGGCGCATCTGACGGCGTCCATTGCTCCGCTCGGCGTGCTGCTGGACTTGGCTGGCACGCTGATGAGCATCGCCGGCATCAAGCCCATCAGCCTGCCTACGCTGGGTGCGGGTGCCGATTTGCAGGCGTTGCAAAGTTTCGTACAGACGATGCAAGGCGTGGTCGGGACCATGCAGGTAGTGGTGGATGCTCTGGGAGGTTGCTCGTAATGGCGGACATCATCGGACAAGGCTGGAAATATCCGATTCGCGTCAATCCGCAAGGCGGTATCGACTGGTCCAGTGGCCCCAGCCGGATCCAGCAGGCCATCTGGATCGTGATTTCGACATCTCTGGGCGAGCGCGTGATGCGGCCGAAGTTCGGCGCGGGAGCCGCGGACTTCGTTTTCGAGCCCAACAGTCCAACCAAACGCGCGAGCCTCGCCATGCAGATTCAGAGCGCGCTCACCACATGGGAGCCGCGCATTACGGTCAACCAGGTGACGGTGACCGGCTCGCCCGACCAGGCGGGCTTGGTGCTGGCCTCCATCACCTACACCATTCGTTCGACCAATGAGTTGTTCAACATGGTTTACCCGCTGTACTTGCAGGAGGGGCTAGGCTGATGCCGTTACCCGATATCCAGCTCGACGATCGCACATTCGAAGACCTGGTGGCGGAAGCGATCCGGCGCATACCCAGCTATACGCCGGAGTGGACCGACTTCAACCAGAGCGACCCCGGAATCGCGCTGGTGCAACTCTTCGCGTGGCTCGAAGAAATCATCATCTACCGGCTCAACCAGGTGCCGGACAAGAATTACATCAAGTTTCTGGAAATGGTGGGCGTCAGCCTCAATCTGCCCGCACCGGCGCAGGCCGAGCTTACCTTCACGCTTACATCGAAGACCTTGCCGAACGCCATTCTGGTTCCGCAAGGCACCCAGGTCTCGCTGGCCGGAGCGGTCAATGGGCAGCCGATTATTTTCGAGACCACGCAGAACTTGTATGCAGTCGGCGGGTCGATTCAAGCTGTCATGAGTTTCGACGGCGCGCAGTATCAGCTTCAAACGCAATCCAACAGCACTCCCGGCCAGGTCTTCTACGCGTTCAGCAACAAGCCGCAGGCGGGCGCGGCGCTCTATATGGGCTTCGACCAGCCGTTTCCCACCGGCACGTTTGTGCTCACGATTCACGCGACAGCCGATCCCGCGTTTCCCATCGCGCAGGGCAACGTCGCGGCCACTTCCGGCGTGGTGACCACACCACCGCCGGTGATGAGTTACTGGGAGTATTGGAACGGCGCCTGGACGAGTCTGCCGGTCAGCCAGGATACCACTCAATACCTCACCGCAAACGGCACGGTGACGTTCACCGCACCCTCCGACATGGTGGCGACTCAGTACGGCATTCTGCAGAAGCCGTCCGATCCCCAACTCTATTGGCTCCGGTATCGCCTCGGCCAGATTCTCGGTTCGGGTTACGAATCGCCGCCGGTGCTGGAGGACGTGCTGATCAATACGGTGCTGGCGCAGAACGTGGTCACCGAACAATTGGAATTGCTGGGTGCCAGCAACGGCCTGCCCAACCAAACCTTTACGCTGGCGCACAGCCCGGTACTGCCGATGCCGGCGGGCGTAACTGGCATCGTGGAAGTGAACGAAGGCAGCGGCTATGCACTGTGGACCGAGGTGTCGGACTTCAACGGTTCCGGCCGCAACGATACGGTGTACACGATCGATCTCAGTACCGGAACCATCGCGTTCGGCGACGGTACGCACGGCAAGATACCGCGCTGGCTCTCGGGCGACTCGTCGAACAGCACGCAGTCCGATCTTCCCAACATCCGCGTCACGCAATATCAATGGGGCGGCGGATCGGCTGGCAATGGGGGCGCCAACACGATTACCACGCTCGAAACCGCGATTCCCTTCGTAGCCAGCGTGACGAATCTGCGGCCGGCCGCCGGCGGCGCCGACGAAGAGACCGTCGCCGACGCCGAAGACCGCGCGCCGCAGGCCATCCGCACGCAATCGCGCGCCGTGACGTCCGACGATTTCTCGTTCCTGGCAGCCGGTACGCCGGGCGCGCAGATCGCCCGCGCCGCGGCGCTGCCACTGTACAACCCATCGCTTGACATCTCGGCCGGCGTGCCGGGCCAGGCGAGCGCCGAAGCGCCGCTGCCCGGAGTGGTCACTGTCATCGTAGTGCCACAGAGCCCCGATCCCGCGCCGGTGCCGTCGGCCGCCACGCTGCAACTGGTAGCCAACTGGCTGGACCAGCACCGTCTCATCACGACCGAACTCTACGTCATTGGCCCCACATATCGCCAGGTGCAGGTCGTCGGCAACGTGATCGCACAGCCCACGTGGAACGCCGGCCAGGTGGCGCAGCAGCTTCAGGCTAGCCTTCTGGCCTACTTCAACCCGCTCACTGGCGGCGCCGAGGGCCAGGGCTGGGACTTCGGCGGAACCATCTACTTCTCGGAAGTGTATCGCCAAATTCTGATCGCGCCCGGCGTGCTGCGCATCGCCGCCAATGCCATCACCATCGTAGTGGACGGAAAACCGCAGCCGGCCGGACAGGACATTGCACTCAATCCAGACGAACTGGTGTACTCCACCAGCCACGCCATCACGGTGAGCTACTAATGAATTTCCTTGCTGCCGATACGACGCCCTACTGGCTGCTCGACAGCGTAATTGGCTGGCAGTCCGCCCAGCAGAACGGCATCGTCGAGTTCGGCACGGCCGGCGATCTGCGGCTGCAACCCCTCCCCGGCACGGCGCAGCTCTTTCTCGACGGATCGCCGGGCGGGATGGAATGTCCGGTGGCGGCGGGGTTGGACGAATGCGGCGTGCTGTTCGTTCTGGATGCTTCGCAGAACCGGCTGTGGCGGGTGCGCACCGACACCGGCGAAACCAGGCAGGTGGGCGAAATCGGCGGCCGCGGCCCGGACGCTCGCCGCTTCGATTCTCCGCGCGGGTTTGCGCTTCTTCCCGGCGGCGGCGCGGCCGTTGCGGACACCAACCACCATCGCGTGCAAGTCTTCTCGGCGGCGCCGTACGCCCTCACTCAGCTCTGGGGAAAGGATGGCAACCAACCCGGCCGCGGCCCGCTCGAATTTCGCTTTCCGTGGGCAGTGGCGTACGCGCCGGACGGTTTCCTGTACATTGCCGACCGCGGCAATGCGCGGATTCAGCGTGTGCGGCCCGATGGCTCACAATGGTCGGAAATTGGCGCGGGCACGCTGGTCTCTCCAACCGGGATATCGGTCTCACCGGCCGGCTACGTGGCTGTATGCGATGCGGCGCCAACGGGCGCGCGCGTGCTCGTCTTCGCGCCCGGCGTCTGGACGTCGCAGACATTGGCCACTGGCGACGATCCGTTGAGTGTGGCCTTTGACCCCTCCGGCAACCTCTATGCCGGAACCGCCAAAGGTCTGGTCTTCCAATGGACGTCAAGTTTCCAACTGGCTGGCGCAGGCGTCTCCGGATTGGATAGCGCCATTCAGGGACTCACATGGCTCGGCAACGACACGCTGCTCGCCATCATCAACGAGCAGGACGTCACGCCGCTGCAACGCTTGTGGAGCATTCCGACGGTGGGCGCTTTCGTGGCGAGCGGAACGTTCTGCGGCCAGCCGCTCGATAGCGGCATCGAAAACTGCGCCTGGCATCGCATCCAGGTGGAGGGCAATGTCCCCGCAGGCACCTCGCTGCGGATTGAGACGGTGACCACACCCGATGCCAACCCCCCGGCCGCCGAATGGCAAACCGGCCTGTTGTCGCCTCCGGCTATTCCCACCGCACAATTGCAGGCGCTGCTGGGGACCACCACGGCCGCGCAGACTCCCACCGGAACTTACGACAATCCGGATGGCTTGGTGCAAAGCGGTCCCGGCCGCTATCTTCGTATTCGCATCACCATGATTTCGAGTGGTGCGGCCTCGCCCGAGGTCCACGCCATCAAGGTTTATTTCCCGCGGCAAAGCTACTTGCGGTACCTGCCAGCGAATTTCCAGGACGACGACCAGAGCCGGCTCTTCCTCGATCGGTTCCTCTCGGTCTTTCAGACGTCCTTCGACGCGTTCGACCGGCGCATCGATAACATGTGGCGCCTGTTCGATCCGCTTTCGACGCCGCAAGCCTGGTACAACTGGCTGGCCGGCTGGATGGCACTGCCCATCGACCCGGATTGGACGTGGTCCAAGAAGCGCCAGATGCTCAAGGCTTCGTCGGCGCAGAACCTGGTTCGGGGCACGGTCGCCGGCCTCCAACAGGCCATCCTGGATTATGCGGGCGTGCAGGGGAACGTGCTGGAGCATTTCAAGCTGCGGCGCTGGCCGATGATTCTCAGCCGAGCCGCGCAGCAAGCCACCACGGCCGGTTCGATGACCCAGTACGACGCCCGCCTGTGCGCCGCCACGCCATTATGGAGCCGCGCCTTCGCCGCGCGCCTGCAAGTTGGAAAATACTCGACTATCGGATCGTTTGAACTGACTGGGTCGGGTTCGCCGGTGGCGGACGCGTTCTCGTGGGGTGCCTCGCAGTTCACCGTATTCTTTCCGGCGGACCCGTACAATCCCACGGGCACCGCAACTAAGGTCCAGCAGGTGGTGGAACGCGAAAAGCCGGCGCACACGCAAGCGTACTATGTGCCGGTTTACCCGCGCATGCGCGTGGGCGTGCAGGCTTCGATCGGCGTGGACTCGTACGTCTCGCGCATCACCTACACTGCGCTGAACCGGGTGGGAACACTCGGATACGACGCTGTCCTGGGCCAATCGCGCGCGCGGAAGCAGGTTGCGGCGCTGGGCTCTTCCGTGCCGCCAGTGACGGGGCTGAACACCAGATTGTTGTGAAGGAGCAAGCATGACGAACCAGAAAAGCGGGACCGGATCCGGCGCGGCAGCCACCCAATCGAGCTCCGCCGCCGATTGCCAGCCGTGCGCCGTCCCGGCGTTCTGCCGCAGCAATTACTACACGGGCAAGCTGCTCACCGAACGCGATTTCAGCGGCGAGCAGCGGTATCATTCCGATAAACTCCGGCTGCATTATATGGGCCTGCACGGCTGGGGACTGGTGTGCGGCCTGACCGTCGAGCCGCACCCGTACTGCCCACAGCTCCGGATTGTGATCGATCCCGGACTGGGCATCGACGATTGCGGCCGCGAAGTTCGCGTGCTGAAACCGGTGGAGTTGGCGCTGCCGCTGCCCGACACGACGGCGACTCCCAAGCAGCCGTGTCCGCCCGATCCGACTACCGGAACCAGCGCGCCGCCCAGCGACACGGCGACGCCACCGGCAACCGCCGCGCCAGTGCCGCCGGCGCAACCGGCGTCGGCCGCCGTCGTGGCGCCACCGGTTCTTTACGTCTGCGTCCGCTATTGCGAAAACCAGGTGGAGTTCACGCCCGCCCCGTTCGACGATTGCGGCTGCAACTCCAACGGCCAGCAGCCGAATCGCATCTGCGAAACTTTTGAGTTCAAAATCTTCCAGGGCGAACCGGAGTTCATGAAATGCGTTCGGGAGCACTCGCAGTGCTGCGAAGAGGATATCTGCATCGATATCTATAAGCGGGTTCTCAAACCCTGCCGCAAGCCCGGCTGCGTACACTGGCTGCCGCTCGCCACCATCAAGGGTTTCACGCCCGGGCAAGCCGTGACGGTCGAGCAGATGAAAGGGATGATCGATAACTGGACCGTGCGCCCGCTGTTGCCCAGCACGCGCATGCTCGATCACCTCATTCAGTGCATCCTCGACCGCCTGCCGCCGCAGCCGCTTACCGTAATCGATAAGTTCAATTGGGACCACGCGCAGCTCTACACCTGCCGCCAGTTCCTCAGCGAATACACGGAGCAGCCCGACCACACTGGCGGCTTCCAGATTGTGTTCAGTGCGCCCGTGCATCCCGATGGCGTCAGTGGCGAAAGTTTTCAGGCCACCATTACGTTCCTTCCCGACGATCCAACCTTACCCACAACCCTGGAGGTCGCGCCAGGCAAGGTTTCGCTCGCTCCCGACAACACGTCCTGCTGGCTGCGCATCGATCCGAACTACGCCCAGAATCGCCTCAATGGCAAAAACTTCGACGTGTTCATCCGCTTGCGCTGCGACGTCATCGTCGACGAAAAGGGCCACGCGGTGGATGGCGATCTGCTGGCCCGCCTGAACGAAGACACGTACGCGGTCGATGCGCCGACCGGCGACGGCATTCCGGGCGGCCTGTTCGAGAGTTGGATTCAAGTGCGCATGAGCGGCAAGAAGAACCTGTAAGCGTTTCTGAGGAGATCGCATGACTGGAACCAGTACCTCCCAAGCCAACCAAACGGCAACGAAGAAGTCCCCCTGCGGCTGCGGCGGCAGCGGCACCGCAACATCCAGCGGCTGCGGCTGCGGTTGCCACGAAACCGGAACTTCCTGCTGCGCCAACGTATGTTTCGAGCGGCCCAACTATTTCTGCGGCCATCTACTGACCGACGACGACCTCACCACCGGCCTGCGCTACGCGCGCGAAAAGAACAAGCTCTACCACCGCACGCTAGATGGCAGTGGCATTGTCTGCGGTCTGGGCATGCGGCGCGACCTCGATTGCCCCAACCAGGTTCTCATCGGCGAAGGCTTCGCGATCGATTCCTGCGGCAACGACCTGGTAGTCTGCGAGCAGCAGAGCTTCAACGTAATCTCCGCTCTCAGAAAGAAGGGTTACCTGGTGACGGAGACCGCCGACCCTTGCAAGGACAGTGAGGACGAAGACTGCAACATGAAGCAGTGCTTCTGGATCGCCGCTCGCTATGTTGAAAAACCGTCGGATTTCGAAGCGCCGCTGGAGAGCGCGTGCAGTCCCGGCCCATCTTCGTGCGAACCAACGCGCATCCAGGAAGCCGTGGAGTTCGACGTCCTCGATCAGTTGCCCGAGCGGCATGGCGCGATCGAACAGCTCGTCGCGCGATTCGACTGCTGCTTCCGCCTGCTGACCGAAGGCAACTTTGCCAATACGGTGAAGGCGAACACGCCGGCGCTGCAACGTCTCTTCGAAATGCAAGCGAAAGATGCCGCCGGCGAGCTTCGCGATGACACTTACTTCAACATATTCTGTCAGCTCAAGGCTTACTTCCTGCAGCATATCCGCCGATGCCCGGATCCCTATGACGCGCAATTGGAAAGTGCGGTACAAGCTCTCGCCGCGCCCGCGAAGGTGGCCGGCACGCAAGACGCAACCAACCAGGTGACTCCGGAGACAGCCATCTGTGGCCTCTTCGGCCGCGTGTGGAGCTACCTCTCTAACTGCCTGTACAGCGCCATGGTATTTCCCTGTCCCGCCCCTAAATGTGGCGGAGAAGTGGTTCTGGGAACCGTCGAGATCGAAAACGGAAAACTGGCCCGTATCTGCCACTGCGGGCGGAGTTATGTGTGGTCCGCCGCGAACTTCTGGCAGGTGCTGGTGGCTTACCTGGTGGAGACCAAGACCTGCGAAAGTTCCGAGCGGGCACTGACCAACCAGGCCGGCACGGTCGCTCCTGCGCCCGCCGCCACCGGCAGTGCATCGGGCCACTGCTGTCCCGAAATCGATCTATCCTGCAATAAGTTTTTCAGCCTATATCTGCTCGACCAAAAAGCGCCGCAAGCCGCGGTGCTCGACACGCTGGGGCTGCTCACCGGCTTAACCTCCGCCGCCAAAACCGCGTTCAACTTTATGGACCCGAACGTGGTGGACCCGAAAGTATTCGAGAACCTGAGCCAGGCGGACGCACAGGCGCTGGCATCGAAGGTCGGACTTACTCTGCAAGTTAGTCAGGACACGCAGGCGAAGACCTCGGCGACGCCGTTTGCGGCGGTGATGGCCCAAATGTTGGTGCGTCCCGGCGACACGGTTACAGCCTCGGTGACGAACGACAAGATTGCCCCGATCGCTTTTTCGAACGCAACCATGGCGGCCTCTACCAACGCTATCGGCGCGCAGGTCGCGCAGCTTTCCGCCACCGCCGCCAAGGCGACGGACCTGCAAGCCGCGAATGCCCAAATCCAGCAACTGACGACGGCGTTGCAAGCAAGAGATGCAACTCTGGCCACGCTCAACAAGCAGCTTACGGCACTGACCTCCCGCGTGACCGTGCTCGAAAAACCGCCCGCCTCGAAGGCGTAGCAAGGAGATTGACCATGGCGCTGAGCATCGAACGACTCCGCTATTACGACGGCGAATACCTGCGCGCCTACGACTGGACGGCCGAGCAGACCTACCAGATCGAAATGCGCCGCCGCCTCCACCTGGCCATGGGCCACTGGGGCATCGTCGAGGGACTCGATATCGCTTCCGATAAAGAAGGCAGCACCACCACATTCGCCATTAACCCGGGTGTGGCGATCGATCCAGCGGGCCGCGAGATATTCGTGTTCAATGCCTATCAACTCGACGATACTTTGCTCAACGCCAACCTTATAACCACGCCCAATACTTATCAGCTACTGCTGCAGTACCAACTAATTCCCAACACGCCGCCCTCCGCCGGGTACGGCCAGTGCAGCGGCGGCAACCAATACACGCGCTGGCAGGAATACTTCGCGGTCCTGCTCAAGCCGAAGACCTGGACGCAACCGGCGCCTCTCCCCAAAGCCACCGACGCGCTTTCGGAAGACGCCGTGCAGGATGGTTTCGCGGTGCCTCTTGCCAACGTGGTGATTGGACCGGACTCGAGCGGCTCGCTGGTGGTTCTGAGCTTCAGCTCCACCAACCGCCGCTATTGCGGTACCCGCACGCAGCACATCACGACGCCCATTCGCGCCGCCAAGCCCGATATCACAGCCGCCGAAACGCCGCTGAACCCGCCGACCTCGATCGAGATGTATTCGAGCGTCTATGTGCATGACAACCTCATCGTGGGCCAGAACTTTGCCCTGGCCGGCAACAGCCCTCCCACTCCCGCCAGCATGGGCTCGGTAAAAGTGGCCGGCGACATCGTGCTGCAAGGCAAAATCTACACCGAAGACGTCAATTCCAATTGGACGGACCTGGTTTCCGCGTTGCAGTCGCAAGTGGTCCCGCAAATCGTCATGTCGTCCACTCTGCATGTGATCAGTCTTCCCGCAGCAGACAGCACGATCGACGTCAGCACCGGGATCGATCCGTCCGTGGTTCAGGTGCCCACCACCTTTCCAGTGGGCAAGTTCAACGTTTCGGCGAGCGCCTGGGTAGCTGGGGTCAGCCTGCGGGACAACACAACCGTGCAGCAGGTGTATGCGAGTACTTCCGGCCAGCTTGCGTATAGTGCCTCCGTAACAGCCACACCGGACGCGCAGAACGCGGATCTGCAGTTTACCTGGTCGGTAGGCCCGGTGGCACATCCCGGCACGGTCGGTCCCTCCAGTTATACTTCCGCCATCGAATCGATTTCGGTGGGCTACATCGTGGTATTCACGCCGAAATCCAGTTGACTCATGCTTCGAATCGGCAGATTCGTCACCGAGTGCCAGGTCCCTAAGGGCCGGCCCGAAGTGTATGGGCTGGTCGATTCCATCGCGCGCGAGCAGTTCGCCCACGAGTTATCTGCGCGCATTGGCCCCAGCCTTTCCAGGCAGCCGGGCGTCGTCCGCATCGAGCGCCTGCGGATTCGCATCGAGCTGCGTGGCCGCACACTCGACCGTGGCCGATTGATTGACGCCTGGACGCGCGCTGTCTGCCGCCAGCTTTTCACGGCGCTGGCTTACCCCCACGGCGGAGGCCAATTCGAAATCCATCGCGCTGACAGCGCGCCGCACTTCCGCGCGGAGTTCATCCGCGACCTCCTCTCCGGCGCCGCTCAAAGCCGCTGGTATTACCGGAGCCGTGCGGCGGCGCTGAAGCTGCCCTGCGCGGATGGCGTCCTCGCGGCGTTGCGCGAAGATCCGGGCGAGATCGCGGAAACGCTCGAAGCGCTGGCCGCGCTGGGAGAGTTGGAACCCGCTATCGCCATCCTGGACGACGTGGCATGCGAGGAGATATTCCGCGCCATCGCCGCTTCGGACGGCGCGCCGCTCGAAGAACGGTGGCAGGAAGCGCTGGCTTCGATCGCGCGCGTGTTCCGGCGCCACCCACCCTCGCGCGGCCTGCGCCTGGATTCGCGCGCGCAGGCGCTACGCATGTTCGCGCTGGCGCGCGGCATGGACGTGCGATTGGGCCCGCGCGTGTGGTTCACCGCGCTCACCGCGCTCGCACTGCTGGCTGGGAATGGCGAATTGTGGACCGCATCCGGCCGCCCTCCGGAACAGATTTGCGGCTGCCGCCTGGCGCCCGATGTTGCCGCGCTTTTGCGATTCGTCCGCGATGGCGCCGCTGGCACGGTTGGCGCCGCTGCTTCGGCGCACTCCCAACTGCTGATGGCGGCGCTCGATGCGGCCGGACTGCGCGTCCCGGACCCGGTGGTCTCGCAATCCGAGCCGGAGCCGTGGCGGGAACTCGAGGGCGCGTCTCTGTTGCTACTGACGGGCCCCCTGGTTGGCTTGGGCTGGGCGGCGGATTGGCCCGGCGTCGCCCGTCAGGCGACGTTGTACGCGCTTGGCTGCGCTATCCGCGGTGGCTTCGATCCGGCCATGCCGGCGATCGATCGCGATGCCGCGGTTTTCGCTGGAATCTTCGGCGAAGCATCGCTCCCCGGACTGCGCGGCTTCTTCGCCGCTTCCGCGCCACCGTTGGAAGGCGCGGCGGATTGGCCTTCCGCCATCGATTCGCTCGCCGCACGTCTGATTACCTGGTGGACGGCGCGCCTGCCCGGTTTCCGCAAGGCCACGCGAGCGGCGATTGTGCGCCAGTTTCTGACTGCACCCGGCCGCGTGCGGGTCGAAGAGAAGCGCGTGCTGGTGTCGCTTGTCCATCAGCCGGCGTTCGTTGCCCTGCGCATCGCCTCGCTCGACGAAGCCGTCGAGAGCGTTCCCTGGTTTGACGGAAGGCGCCTCGAATTCCGGATCGAAGGTCTGTGATGGAACCATACAGCGACAGCTTCGAGCACCTCCGTCATGAGATCCAGCGCCTGGATCTGCTATTGCGCCGCGCAGTGGCCGTCATGCGCCACCCCGCACAGCCGATCGGCGGCCAGGAGTTCCGCGGGCTGGTCATCTCCGAAGGCGAGATCGACGACATACTCGAGAGCGCCGACTTCATGGGCGATCGATGGCGCCGCGAAGCCGCCTCGCAGCAAACGCTGCAGCCTATCGACGAGAAGCTTGCCGAGATCCGCGCCGCTATCGACGGCCGCCGCGCCGCCTCGCCGGAGGGTGGTCCGCGTCTCACTCTGCCGTACCTCGCGCAACAGTTCGGGCTATCGCAGGCCGAGGTCGATCTGCTGCTCATCGCGCTGGCGCCCGAGCTCGAGCCGCGCTACGAAACCCTCTACGCCTACCTGCAGGACGATGTCACTCGTAAACATCCCAGCGTGGACCTGAGTCTTAACCTGGTCTGCCGCACCGAGCGCGAGAAACTATTCGCGCGCCGCCTGCTCGGCCCCGACGCGCCCTTGCTGCACTATCAACTGCTGCGTCTGGAAGACGAACCGCAGGACCGCCAGGCCCCTTTCTCGCGCAAGTTCCTGAAGCTATCCACCCCGGTGCTGCGCTTTTTGTTGGACGAAGCGCCCGACACCGCCGAATCGGGCCGCCTGTCGAGTCCCCAGGCGGATGCGGCGTCCGCCGAACTCTCCGCCGGTTCGCAGGCGATGCTCCATGGAGCCATCGAATCCATACTGCGCGGGGCATCGCGGCAGAACGTCATTCGGCTGCGCGGCGACGAGCAGGATTCCCTGGAGGCCGCCGCCCAGATCCTCGCCGCCGCCTTCAGTTACAGCCTGCTGTCCGTCGATTTCGCCCAGGCCGAAGCCGAACCCAGCCGGATACTGACGGCCATTCGCGACGCCACGCTGTTCGACGCGCTGCTGGCGATATCCGCCCCGCCGCCGGTACCCGGCGAGAGCGGTGCGCGCCAGGCTCGCATGGAACGGCAGATATGGGCGGAAATCGCGCGCGTGCAAGGCCCCGTGGCGCTGCTCGGGCCACCCGTGGCATTTACCGACCTTCCGGCGGAAAACGCCGACGTGCGCGTCTGGACCATCGATGTCACCGGTCCCGAATTCGCCAGCCGCCATGAGGCGTGGGAGCAGAGTCTTGCCGCCGCCGGCACTACCGCCGATGCCAACGCCCTGGCCGATGGTTTCCATTTCGGCGGCGCCCGCGTCCGTCAGGCGGTGAGCCTCGCTTTCACCACCGCCGCGCTGCGCGATCCCTCGAACCCACAACCAACCCAATCCGATTTCACCGCCGCTGGACGCTCGCTCTCGACCCCCAACCTCACCCGCTTCGCCGTCGCTATCGTGCCCCGGTACACCTGGGCGGATGTCATTCTGCCGGCCGACAAAATGGCCCAGCTTCGCGCCATCGGAGCGCGCGTGCGGTTTCGGCGCCGCGTTCTCGACGAGTGGGGCTTCGGCCAAAAGCTTTCGCGCGGCAAGGGCAACATCGCGCTCTTCACCGGACAACCCGGCACCGGCAAGACCATGGCCGCCGAAGCGATGGCCAACGAGCTGGGGCTCAACCTATTCCAGATCGATATCTCCACCGTGGTGAGCAAGTATATCGGCGAGACCGAGAGCAACCTCAGCGCCATATTCCGCGAGGCCGAGAACACCGCCACACTGCTGTTTTTCGACGAGGCCGACGCCCTCTTCAGCAAACGCACCGAAGTGAAAGACGCGCACGACCGCTATGCCAACCAGGAGGTGAACTACCTTCTGCAGCGCGTGGAGCAGTACGAAGGGTTGGTCATTCTGGCCACCAATCTCCAAAAGAACATGGACGATGCGTTCCTGCGCCGTCTGCAATTCGTGGTCGATTTCCCGATGCCCGCGGAGGCGCAGCGCGAGCTGATCTGGCGCACGCAGTTCCCGCCGGCGGCTCCGCGCGATTCTTCTCTCGACTTACCATTCCTGGCACGCCAATTCAAACTGAGCGGCGGCAGCATTCGCAATATTGTGTTCGCGGCCGCTTTCGCCGCGGCCGAAGAAGGCGCGCCGATCGGCATGCGCCACCTCACGGCGGCGCTGCGCATGGAGACGCTGAAGGAAGGCAAGCTATTGATGAAAGCCGAGCTGGGGCCGTATTTCGACCTCGTCCAATCTCCCGCGCGCGAGGTTAAATCCTGATGTGGCGATCGCGGCTCAAAGTACCGCGAACCGGCGATTTGGAGCCGGCGCACAAACCGGAAGAGTTCGCAGCGGCTCATATCGCGCGCCGCGAGGATGCCTGGGCGGATCTACAGCGAACCATGGGCCGCGACTCGGCCCTACGCATCGTCGAAGCCTCCGAGGCGCTGGCGCGCGCGCCGCTCGCCACCGCTACCGGGCCGGCGAATTCGCACGAGCCCCGGCGCGGCGCTTACTTCGAGCCGGGCAGCTACACAGCCCACAGTCCGGAGCCTTGGGAGGCGAGCTCGCCCGACCAGAATCTGCGGCTCGATCTGTGGGTGGGGCGGGAACTCAGCCGGGTTGGTCTGCCCGCGTGGTTATGCGGTGTGGTGGTGCGGATGGCCCTGGTCACCATGCGCGATGGCGTCGAAGTAGCGCGCCGGACGCTGCTCGAGGAACGCTCGGTCCCCGAAAGCTATCGTTTCGCTATCGACGGTATTCTGAAGCTCATCCCACCATTGATTTAAGAGGCGGCGCTATGACACCCATCTGGAGATGGTTCCGTTGGCGCCGCAAGGTTGCCCCCAGCCGCAGAGCGGGGCAGGCCGGCGCGGCTCCGCAGGTCCCCGCTCCGATCGTTGTCACCCTTGTGCCGCCCGTATTGGATTCCGAAAGCGAAGCCGAGCTTCCCGTGCCTGCGCCCGAAGCGGAACCCGAGCTGCAGCCCTACGTCGTGCCCGAGCCGGCGGTGGAACCCGAGGCGCGGCCCGCAGCCGTGCCGCAGCCGCCGGAACCTCCTGTGGCACAGCCGCTCCCCGCGGTACCCGACGCGGAAGAAATCAAGGCTCGCGCCATGGCGCGTATGAGCTACTTCGCGCCGGCCGGTTACAGCCCCTT